>CALGZO010000026.1 GCA_937934465.1 uncultured Fimbriimonadales bacterium
CTGAGAATCGTAGCGACCAGCGCGCCTGCCACGCCTGCCATCGCGCCATAGCGCCACATTAGCAGCATGCGCACGCGCTTACGATACGGACGCAGGCGATCCGACCAGTTCCAAGCGTTCAACGCCATCGTGTCGCCCCCTATATGATAAGTATACCTCCCACGGTCTTGTCAAGAACGGTTTAGCGGCGATACGCTAGCAGCGTTGTTAACTGCGCTGAATTGTTAACGCCACTCAACCCGTACCGTCGGCGTCCCCGCCGAAGTGTGCTTGGACAGGAATGCCCAAGCGAGGGTGTTCGGAAAATCGTCTTGGCAGAATGCACCCACCATAAAACGCAGCGCGCCCACGCAGGTACGCCCCTATGGCAATAGCCAAGTAGGTGCAGGTACCCCCTCCTTTAGGTTCCCCCTGCAAGCAGGGGGAACCAATTGAGAAAAATCGGTTCCCTCTGCTTGCAGGGGGAACCAGCTGAGAAAAATCGGTTCCCCCTTGAAAAGGGGGAACCTGCAGGAGGGGGTTCCCCATACAACAGGCGAATTTTCGAACAGCCTCGCACGCCTCTTGACAGCCGCCTTGTGGTATGGTATAATATCGATTGCGAGGCGGAGGGTTGCCTGAGTGGTCGAAAGGGGCCGCCTGCTAAGCGGTTGTAGGGAGGTTAAGCTCCCTACCCTGGGTTCGAATCCCAGACCCTCCGCCAGACCCTGCCAACGATGAGAGACTCCGCGCGCTACGCCTGGTGGCTGCTGATTGTCTTCTTCACGCTCCTGATTATAGGCAATACCTACTTGTTCTTGCGACTGTTCCGCGCGCCCGACTCGCGCGGGCTTGCCAGCAACAATCGGCAGATGAGTGTGGAGCTCCAAATCCGCTATGCGTTGGCGTTAGAGCAGTCAGGGCTGGGCAAGCTCGCTTCGGCGCAGGCGTTAGAGGCGGTGTTCAAAGGGTTGGACGACGCCTACGCGCCCTACGAAGCCGCCGTGTATCGCGCCATCCTACAGCGTGTGTTCGATAGCGGCGACCCCGCGCAGACGCTCCAGCAACTACCCGACCTGCCCTCACAGACGCTCAGTCCCACCGAGCGGCGGTGGCAAGCGCGCGATTGGCAAGCAGTGTTTCGCGAGACGCCTGCGCTCGACCGCGCGGATGCGCTGCGTGCGCCCTCGCCGTTCGCCGAGAAGCTGCTGCAAATATCGCTCGCGCGGCAAGCAGGCAATCAAGCGCAGGCGGACGCCCTGCTTCAACCCCTAAAGCACGAGGCGGCGCGCTCCGTGCTGACGCTGGGCATACTGTTCGGCGTGGTGGGACTGATAGGGCTGATGGGGCTGCTCGTGTTGTTATGGTACATCGTCGTGCGCCCTGCGTTGCCGAGCCGTCCCGCGCCCGACGAGTCGCCGTTTGTGTACGACCCGCTGCTATGGGCGTTGGTGATTTTTCTACTGGTGCTCCTGAACGCCCCCACTGTCAGTCATCTCCTGAGCGATTGGCGCGTCGACGCCTCCAGTGTGATTTACCTACTGGCGGTATTGCTGCCGTTGATGTTTCTTGCGTCGTTGCGCGAGCAGCCCGACGCGCTGGGGCAAATCCGCTGGTTCACAGGCGCGTGGTGGAAACAGGTTGGGGCAGGTCTGATGGGCTATGCGGCGTATGTGCCGTTTCTGGGCGCGCTGCTGATGCTCACGATATACATCGCCCCCGCCTTGCCCGCCGAGCAGACCAATCCCATCAGCGAGCGCGTCTCCGACACCCAAACAACGCTGCAGTGGCTGTGGACTTTCGTTCAGGTAGCGGTGCTTGCGCCAATCATCGAGGAGTTCGTGTTTCGGGGCGCGCTTTTTAAGGTGCTATGGCAGCGCACGGGGCAGGCGTGGCTCAGCGCGTTCGTGAGCGGCTACCTGTTCGCTGTGATTCACCCCCAGTTTCTGGGCGGCGTCTTCCCCATCACGCTACTGGGCGCGATTCTGGCGTTGGTCTACGCGCACACGCGCTCGCTCCTACCGTGTATCCTCATTCACGCGCTCAATAACGGGCTAATCACGCTTGTTCTGTGGAGCGTTTCGGGTTAGTTTTCGGGTATAATTCGCTCGCTATGAAACTCAGTAGTATCGTTGCGCTCGTTTTTGTAGTTGTGGGAATTGCCTTCACCGTGCGGGCGTTCGTGACGAATACCAGCCCGTATGTGAAAGTCAACCAGTTGGAAACGCGCGGGCAGCATGTGCATCTCCCCCTCAAGCCCTTGCAAAACACGGTCCAGTTCGACATCAAGACGATGACGCTCACTTTTGAGGGCGAGGACGAAACGGGGCGTGTGCGGGTGGTCTACCCTAAGGGCAAGCCAAACAACTTCGAAGCCGCCACGCAAGTTGTGGCGATTGGCAGCTACAAAGACGGAGTGTTTTACGCAGAAGAGATGCTGGTGAAGTGCCCCAGCAAGTATCAAGGCGAAACGCAGAAATAATCGTGGTTTAGATGCACGGACAGGAGTGTCCGTGCTACAGGTAGTGGTTTGGCTGCACGGACAGGAATGTCCGTGCTACAGTGGTTTAGATGCACGGACAGGAATGTCCGTGCTACGAGGGGTACTATGATAATCGGTTATGTTGTTGTCTGGATAGGCGTGGTTCTCGCGCTTGCCTCTGTGCTGCTCTATGCGCTGAGCGGGAAGCGTTCCCAGCTGGTGCGTTGGGCGCGT
>CALGZO010000027.1 GCA_937934465.1 uncultured Fimbriimonadales bacterium
AGCGATGGTTCGGCGATGGCTCTGGCTCGGTGGTCTCATTTGGTGCGTGGCGTGGGCGCAGACGGAGACGCGCGTCTATTCGCTGTTCCCGTCGCCCGGCGATTGGTTCACACACAGTGGCGCCAACTATGCGTTCTTTCCCTTCTTCCATCAGTGGAACTGGTACTATGGGCATGTGCAGCGCGACGGCGTGGTCGGCATTCGCACGGACTACCCCCGCTCGGGCAACGGCTCAGTCGTTTTCTATACGCCAACCACACTGGCGAAGTCCGACATAGAGTTTCGGTTCTTGGATGGTCAGACCTACTGGGGACGCCTGCGCGACTTGGAATGGCTGTCCTATGAGTGGTATCGCGACGGGCAAAGTACGGTTGGCGCTCACATTCATCTTCCCCTGCGTATTTATGTGGGGAACCTGGACGCGCAGGGGCGTATTCGCGAGTTGGGTTATCTGATCTACGAACGCTCGTTGAAC
Source organism: uncultured Fimbriimonadales bacterium (assembly GCA_937934465.1). Taxonomy (GTDB): domain Bacteria; phylum Armatimonadota; class Fimbriimonadia; order Fimbriimonadales; family GBS-DC; genus GBS-DC. The sequence continues at coordinate 476 of CALGZO010000027.1, forward strand.
GGGGGCGGCGCTGTGCCCGTGAACAGTTGGGTTCACGAGGAGGTGGCTGCCTCGAACCGTCGGTTTTGGCAGAACCCTATCAACGGGGGCAACTTTTTTGATGCGCAGCCGTTGTCGGTATGGCAGTCCGACGAGGGCTACCAGCCGCGCGAGGGCAATCGGGTGGGCGTGCGCTATAATGGGGACAGCGTTGTCTGTGGCGTGAGCGTCGGCGCGGGCACAGGGTGGGACGGCGTGTTCGTCGGCGCAGTGGACAATATCGTGCTGCGATTTCGCAACGGCGTCTCGCTGCATTTCAACTTTGAAGTGCGTCCAGCAGGCGATGTGAACGGCGACGGTATGGTGGATGACGCCGATTTGCTGCAGGTTCTCATGTTGTTTGGCGCGAGCTGTTCTGCGTATTGCCCTTACGACCTCAACCGCGATGGTACCGTTGACGACGCTGACCTGCTGATTGTGCTGATGCACTTCGGAACAGGCGGCTAACAGACAGCACAGAAAATTATGGAAGCAGCTTTACCCCTTGACCTGCTCGCTTGCGGCGAGAGGCGGCTGGTGAGGGTACAAGTTTTGCGTTCACCTGTGCATTGATGTGCGACGGCACGCCGCTGTTTTTGAACCTCCTCCGTAGGTTCCCACTACGCAGTAGGGGGAACCGTGTCTTGCAACAAACGGTTCCTCTTGCTTGCAGTGGGAACCTGCAGGAGGAGGTTCAAAGTCTCGCCAATCACATCCAACGCCTCGCACACGGCAGCTGGGGAACCTGAGAGAGGGTTCAAAACCCCAGCCTCTCTCCCGCGATTCGGGAGAAGGGCTATGGGTAGGGGCTAAAAAAACACATACACCTGATTTTTCGAACACCCTCACCTTCCCCTTTCGGAGGGTACAATTTATGTTGTGGATGCGACCGAACGCCGATTTTGGCGCTATGTGGCGGCGCAGTGGCGACCGCTTGCTGTCGCGCTGCTCTGCTCTGTCGGCGTCACTGCCATCACAGGCTACACCGCCTACCTGCTGGAGCAAGTGATTCGCTCGATGGATATGCGCGACTCGGCGATGCTGAACCGCGTCTCGCTGACCGTGATAGGCGTGTTCGCGCTGAAGTGGTTCTTCTCCTACGGGCAGATGTACTACCTTGCGCTCGCGGGTCAGTGGATGACCGCTCGGCTGCGCGAGGACATCTATGCGCACCTGCAACGGCTGCCGCTGGGGTTCTTCCAGTCGCGTCAGGTCGGCTCGATTCAATCGATTCTCACCAACGATGTGCCCATCCTGCAGAGCGCGGCGACGATGGTGCGCGATGTGTTGGACGCGCCGCTGCGAATTGTCGCTTTTTTAGTATATATCTACTTGCTGAACTGGCGACTGGCGTTGCTGGCGACGCTCTTCTTGCCGCTGATTGCGCTCCTGATTCAACGCTTGGGCAGGCAAGTGCGTCGGATTACGCACCAGACTCAGGGCGCGTTGGCGGGCGTCTCCGCGCTGGTGCAGGAGACCCTCGCGGGCGTGCGTGTGATTAAGACCTTCGTCGCCGAGGATCGCGAGATTGAGCGGTTCGTCGGTCGCAATCGCGAGGTGTTGCGCCACTCGTTGCGGGGCGAGCGGCGTCGGGCGCGTCTGCGTCCCACAGTGGAGTTCATCGGCGCGGCGAGCATCGCGCTCGTGCTGTGGTTCGGCGGGCAGGAGGTGGCGCGCGGGCAGATGACCACCGCGCAACTGCTGAGTTTCCTTTTCCTGCTGCACCAGATTGCGCAGGCGGCGGCGGGCGTGGGCGCAATTCAGCTCACGCGCAGTCAGGTACGCGCCGCAGCGCAGCGCATCTTCCGTGAGGCGCTCGATGTGGAGCCAGAGGCATACGACGCGCCCGACGCCCAGCCCCTGCCGCCGCTCAAAGGGCATATCCAGTACGAGCGCGTCTCGTTCCGCTACCCCACAGGCGAGCCTGCCCTGCGCGAGGTCTCCTTCGAAATCCAGCCCGGCGAGGTCGTCGCGCTGGTGGGGCATTCGGGCGCGGGCAAAAGCACGCTGGTAGACCTGCTGCTGCGCTTCTACACCCCTCAGGAGGGGGTCATTCGGCTCGATGGCTACGATATCCAGCAGGCGACTTTGGAGAGCCTGCGCGCACAGGTGGGCGTGGTGCCCCAGCAGACGGTGCTGTTCGTGGGCACGGTCGCCGAGAACATCGCCTACGGCAAGCCCGACGCCACACGCGCCGAGATTGAGCGCGCCGCGCAGCTCGCGCACGCCCACGAGTTCATCATGCGCCTGCCCGACGGCTACGACACGCTGATTGGCGACAGGGGCGTGCGCCTATCGGGCGGCGAGGCGCAACGAATCGCCATCGCGCGCGCCCTGCTGCGCAACCCGCGCATCCTCATCTTGGACGAAGCGACCGCCTCGTTAGACCCACTGGCGGAGCGCTCTATCCAGCAGGTCATCGAAGAAGGGCGCGGCGTGCGCACGACGCTCATCATCGCTCACCGCTGGACAACCGTGCAGTGCGCCGACCGCGTGCTGGTGCTGGAGCGCGGCAGGTTGGTGGAGCAAGGACGCCACGAAGAGCTCGCCCAGCGCGGCGGCGCATACGCCAAACTCTACCAAGCCGCCCTGCTGGAGCCTATCGGATAGACGCGGTATAATATCTCTGCTCATGAAACGCCAGTGGATGGGTGGAACACTGCTCAGTGCGTTGGGGCTACTCGGGATGGTCGCAGGCGCGCTGCTCTGGACGGTCAGCCGAGACGCGCCCCTGCCGCACGGAGTGCAGTTAGCCGGGTATTCGCTGGCAGGAGTGCGCCCCAGCCAACTCCAAACGCACCTGCAGACCCTACGCGCAGTATTGGCGGAGCAGCCCATCGTGGCGCAGCCAGCCCCCCAACGCCTCACCCGCCTCAAAGAGTGGGGGGTGGAACTGGATGTCGCTGAGACGCAGCAAGCACTCACCGACGCATGGGCGCGCACGCCCCTGTGGGAACGAATGTTCGGCAACCCACGCATCGCCATCGCGCCCCGATGGGCAATCATCCCCGAGCTGTTCCAAGCGCAGCTGAGCCAGTTCCAGTTTCTGGAGCGCGCCCCGCGCGACGCCCAAGTGCGCTTCATAAACGGCGTCGTGCAAATCACGCCCAGCCAAACGGGGAGAACCCTCGACGCCGACGCGAGCCTTGCCAACCTGCTGAACGCCCTGACCGACCTGCCTGCAGCGCAAACCGCGTTCGAACTCGCCTTCGTCGAATCGCCCCCGCGTTTCACCACCGAACAAGCGCAACGCATCACAGGCGTGGTCGCCAGCTACACCACGCGCTTTCCGGGCTATCAAGCGTCGCGCAACCACAACATTCGGCTCGCCGCCGCCGCGCTGGACGGGCGCGTGCTGCTGCCCGGCGAGCGGCTCTCGTACAATCAGGCGGTGGGCAAACGCACGCTCCAGCAGGGGTTCCAACTTGCGCCCGTGATTATTCGCGGCGAGAAGCAACTGGGCGTCGGGGGGGGCATCTGCCAAGTCTCGTCCACTCTATTCAACGCCGCGCTACTTGCCGACCTCAAAATCGTGCGTCGGGCGAACCACTCGCTCCCTGTGGACTATGTACCGCTCGGTCGCGACGCTACCGTCACCGACACAGGCGTCGATTTCGTGATAGAGAACCCGTTCGATGAGCCGATAGCCCTGAGCGCGGAGCTGGGGCGCTCCTCGCTGACGCTTCGCGTCTTGGGGCGACCGCAGCCCCAGCGGCGCGTGATATTGAAGACCGCGCGTCAGCCGTTGCCCGCGCCCCCCGAAAAGCGTGTTCCCGACCCGAACTTGCCCGTCGGCGAGACGCGCGTGCTGAAAAAGGGCGCGGCAGGGTTCCGCGTCATCTTGTGGCGCGAGGTGTACGAGCAGGGGCAACTCGTCAAGCGCGAGCGCGTCGCAACCAGCATCTACCGCGCACAGCCCCGTGTAATCGCTGTCGGCGCCAAGCCGACGCCTAACATCGCCCAACCAAACTCCCCTGAACAGGCTCCTTAGCGGGTAAAATTACCAATTGTGCAAAGCACTCTCCTTCGCCTGTGGGAGCAGCACAGCAACGCCATCATCCAAAGCGCGTTGCAGATTGCTCTGATTATCGTGTTGTTGCTTGTAGCTCGCGTGATTGGCGGGCGTGTGATACTGCTCATCACGCGCGCCCTCACCCGAAAAATCGACCTCTCCGAGCGCAGGCAAGCGCAGATTCGCACCGTCAGCGCGATTCTCAACAGTGTGCTGGGCTATGTGCTGCTGTTTGTGGGCGTTCTCAGCATTTTAGGCGCGTTGGGGGTGAACTTGGGACCTGTGCTGGCGACGGCAGGCGTAACGGGGTTGGCGATTAGTTTGGGCGCGCAACAGATTGTGCGCGATGTGCTGAACGGCTTCTTCATCCTGGTGGAAGATCAGTTCGCTGTGGGCGAGGAGGTAACTATCGAGGGCGTTCACGGCGTGGTCGAAACGATGGGCATGCGTATCACGCGCGTGCGCGACGACCAAGGCAGGCTTATCACCTTCTCCAATAGCAGCATCACTCGTGTGATTAACCACAGTCGTGGGCGCGCCGCTGTGAGCTTGGAGGTGGGCGTCGCGGCGGAGTACGGGTTGGCGCAGGCGCGCGAATGGCTGTCGGGAGCTGTGCGCGCCTTCCGATGCCCCGACCTGGCGAGCGAGTTGGAAGTGCACGGACCGCGCACGCTCGACGCCGCGCGCTATGTGTTTCAGATTCGCGGACAGGCGACGCCCCAACGCGCGGAAGCCGTCGCCGACGCCCTGCGCGAACATCTGCTGACTCAAGCGCAAGCCGACAGCGTGCCGCTCCGCTAATGCGGGCATCCACACCGAATCGTCGCCTGCACGGGACGCTCGCCGCCCTCGCGCGGCGCCACCCGCGAACGCGCCAAAAAGTGGTTGCAATACGCCGTTTTGAAAGTGTTGAGGTCGTTCAGAGTAATCTCCAGCGGCACATTCGAGGTAAAGGTGGGGTACATCATATCCTCGGCGTTCGCGCTGTGCCCGCCGATTCCGAGCGCATGCCCGAACTCGTGCGCCGCCACGCTGCGAATGTCTATCGGATTGCCCCCCTGAATGCCTATCTCGACCTTCGCGCTCACCAACCGCCCGCTGCTCGGATAATAGGTGTAGGTCGTCAGCCCGTTGCGTGTGTCGGGTTTGAAATACACTTTGATTTGCGCAGCGTCGGGACTATTCACCTGCCGATAGCGCACGATGAACCCTGTCGCCTGCACCCACTGGTCGAAGCCCTGCAGCGCGAGTTGACGATAATAGTCGGAGTAGTTCGCATCGCGCTCAAAATAGACCGTGACAGGGAACTGCTCCCAGTAGAGGAGCCGTTCAAGCTGGGGCACATAGTTCGGGACGAAGGTATCGGCGGAGCAGACGCGCAGCTCGCTGCTCCGCGCGCCGCCCCCGCCACAGCCCGCCAGCAATAGAGTCACGACAACGACCGCCGCCCCATACACTCTGCGCATCGCTTCACCTACTCCCAATTTATACCTCGTGTCGCGCCGCGTTTGAGACCTCCGTCGCGCCCTGAGACTGGCTTTTGCAATCACGAAGTGGTGCAGAACGCCCCTATATGGGAATCTTCTGTGGCGGGATTGCGTTGCCTCCTCCCCCCAAGCCTGTAAGGACAAGGGTATAATTCCATAGGTAAGTCACGATGGAGCAGGTCGTTTACGAGGGGACACGGACGCCGCCACAGGGAAAAATCTCGTTCGAGGCGTTCCTGGAGTGGCTCGACGAGGACACTCACGCCGAATGGGTCGACGGCGAGGTGATACTTAAAATGCCCGTCTCCGTACGCCATCAGGACACTAACAGCTATTTACATTCGCTCATCAGTCTATGGGTCGCCTACCACTATCAGGGCAGCACTTAC
>CALGZO010000028.1 GCA_937934465.1 uncultured Fimbriimonadales bacterium
TGCTGGGGCGCGTTATTCTGCTGCTGCGTCGCGCCTATCGCTATCATCGTGCATATCACTATCAGTGCGAGAAGCCTGTGCATACTTGCCTCCAGAGTCGTCGATATATACAAGTAGATTGTACCCGATGGGCGTTCCTCCAAGCAGGCTTATTCCGACTCCTGTTGCACGGAAAGGGCTGTCCCAGCCACGCTTGCAGGGGGGCTGCGCTGGGACAGGAATGTCCCAGCCACGCTTGCAGGGGGTGTTGCGCTGGGACAGGAATGTCCCAGCCACAGGTGCGACGCCAAGAAGGGAGAAGACTAACGGGTGCTTAGCGTTCAATAGTAAGGACTTGAATCATGTTGGTGTTGCCGGGCACATTGACGGGCACGCCTGCCGTGAGGATGACCTTGTCGCCGCCTTTGACCAGTCGGGTCTGGCGGGCGGCGATGAGTGCTTGCGTGGTCATCTCGTCGGTGGTGTTGGCGCGTGGGATGAGTAGCGGCGCGACGCCCCACAGCAGGGTGAGCCGACGCCAGAGCGGTTCGTTGTCGGTCAGCGCGAGGATAGGCTGGTAGGGGCGGAAGTGCGACACCCAGCGCGTTGTGCCGCCCGAACTGGTGGGGGTGAGGATAGCCTTTGCGCCGACCATCTGCGCGACGGTACACGCGGCGCGTGCGACGGCGACCGTCGCGTTGCCCGCCGTGCGCGCGTCCAACTCGCCCAGCTGCAGGAACTCCAGATGCTCCTCAGCGACCTCGGCGATACGCGCCATCCAGCGCACTGCATGCGTGGGATATGCGCCCACCGCCGTCTCACCCGAAAGCATCAGCGCGTCGGTGCCGTCCAACACCGCGTTCGCCACATCGGTCGCCTCCGCGCGCGTGGGACGCCCCTCGCGTATCATGCTCTCCAGCATCTGCGTCGCCGTAATCACAGGTTTCGCGTGCTGATTGCACAGGTGGATAATCTGCTTCTGCAGAATCGGCACTTCCGCGAGGTCTACCTGCACGCCCAAGTCGCCGCGCGCGACCATAACCCCATCCGAGACCTCCACAATCGATTCCAAGTCGTCCAGCGCGGCGGGCTGCTCAATCTTTGCCACGACGGGGATGTTCGCGCCCTGCTCGCGGATGAGCGCTTGCAGATTCATCACATCCGTCACGGAGCGCACGAACGAGAGAGCAATCCAGTCCACGCCTGCGCGAATGCCCTCCATCAAGTCCTCTCGGTCTTTGGGGGTCATCGAAGGCAGCGCGAGGGTGCGGTGGGGCAGCGTCACGCCCTTCTGAGAGCTCAGCACCCCCCCTTCTAAAACGGTTGCCTCGATGCGGTCGCTCTCGACATGCGTGATTTGGAGTTCAAGCGCGCCGTCATCCAGCAGCAAGCGGTCGCCCATGCGCGCCGCGCGGAACAGTTCGGGCACAGGCAGCGGGATGGCGCTGTCGGTCTGATGGTCGTGCAGGGTGAACTGAATGCTTTCCTGTTCGCGCAGCTCCAGCGGCTCGCGCAGGGTTCCGATGCGGATTTTGGGACCTGCCAAGTCCAGCAGCACGCCGAGCGGGATTTTGTATTTCTGCTCGGCGTGGCGTATCCACTCGATCCACTGGCGTCGGGTGTGCCAGTCGCCGTGTGCGGCGTTGATACGAAAGAGGCTCGCGCCTGCCTCCACCAGCTCGTTGAGCTTCTCCTGCGTGCTGATGGCGGGACCCAAAGTCGCGATAATCTTCGTGCGCCGCATCACTCACTCTCCGTAGAGTCCGAACGCCATTTTGCCTGCGTAGACCGCGCTATCGTCGAGTTCTTCTTCGATGCGCAGCAGGCGATTGTATTTGGCGGTGCGCTCTCCACGCGCGGGCGCGCCTGTCTTGATTTGCCCTGTGTTGGTCGCCACCGCCAAGTCCGCGATGAAAGTGTCTTCCGTTTCGCCCGAGCGGTGCGAGATGATTGCGCTGTAGCCGTTGCGGTGCGCCAACAGAACCGTGTCCAGCGTCTCGGTGAGTGTGCCGATTTGGTTGAGTTTTATCAAGATGCTGTTGCCGCAGCCTTCGCGGACGCCGCGCATCAGTCGGTCAGGATTGGTGACGAACAGGTCGTCGCCGACGAGTTGCACCTGTGCGCCGAGCGCTTGGGTAAGCATCTGCCAGCCGTTCCAGTCGTCTTCCGCCAAGCCGTCCTCGATGGAGACGATGGGGTAGTCGCGCACGAGTTCTTGATAGAAGGCGACCATCTGCTCGTTGCTGAGGGTGCGCTCTTCCGCAGGCAGGATGTAGTAGCCCGCTTTGTGGAGTTCGGTGGCGGCGACATCAAGCGCGAGCGCGATTTGGCTACCCGGTCGGTAGCCAGCCGCCTCGATGGCTTGCATCAGCAGGTCTAACGCGCCGCGCACGCTGGTGACGGTGGGGGCGAAACCGCCCTCGTCGCCGATGCCTGTGCTGTAGCTGTTGTCGCGCACCACTTTTTTCAGATGGTGGTACACCTCCACGCCCCATCGCAATGCTTCTGAGAAGCTGCTTGCGCCCAGCGGCACAATCATAAACTCTTGGAAATCTGCGCCGCCTTCCGCGTGCTTGCCCCCGTTGAGCACATTCATCAGGGGCACGGGCAGCACATGGGCGTTCACGCCGCCGAGATAACGGTACAACGACAGCCCGCACGATTCGGCTGCGGCGCACGCCACCGCCATCGACACGCCCAGAATCGCGTTCGCGCCCAGCTCCGACTTGTTCTCCGTGCCGTCGAGTGCGAGCATCGTCTCATCGATAGCGCGCTGGTCTAAAGCGTCCAAGCCTTCCAGTGCGGGCGCGATACGCTCGTGAATGTTCTCAATCGCATGCTCCACACCCTTGCCCAAGTAATATTCGGGGTCGTTGTCGCGCAGTTCCAAGGCTTCGTATGCGCCAGTGGACGCGCCTGACGGAACCGCCGCGCGTCCGAAAGAGCCGTCCTCCAAGTAGACTTCCACCTCGACAGTCGGGTTGCCCCGCGAGTCGAGTATCATTCGCGCCGAAATCTGATCGATGGTTGTCATCGCTCGCTCCTGCGCGGTAATTATACCAACTGCCAAAGCCACGATGGTTGAACCCGTTGGGTGCAAATCCCAAGGCGTTAGAAGGGTGTGCGCTGCCACTCGTGGCGTCGCGTGGGGCGGCTGGGATAATCTTGTCTCAGCATCAGGCACGGACAGGAATGTCCGTGCTACAGAAGTGGCTGGGACATTCTTGTCCCAGCAAGGCTTGTTGGCGGGGGCGATGTTGCGCGACGCCACGAAAGGCGTCGCACCTGTGGCTGGGACAGTCTTGTCCCAGCGGAGTGAGGTTGTTCGAAAATTCGCCTGTTGTACGGGGAACCCCCTCCTGCAGGTTCCCCCTTGAAAAGGGGGAACCGATTTTTCTCAATTGGTTCCCCCTGCTTGCAGGGGGAACCTAAAGGAGGGGGTACCTGCACCTACACAGGGATATGCGCCCTCTCATAAGGGCAGACCTGCGTGTCTGCCCCTACTTGGTTATTGGCGTAGGGGCGCACCTGTCAAGGGTTCTGGGGCGGGTTGTCGCCCTTATTTTCTTCCTTCTTCTCTTCTTTCTGCTCGCCCTGTTGCTGCTGGTCGCGCTTGGTCGCCTTGTCCCACTGCTCCTGCAGGTTCTTGGGCAGC
>CALGZO010000029.1 GCA_937934465.1 uncultured Fimbriimonadales bacterium
GGCGAAGGCGAAACTGCTCGTCGAGTCGCCTACAGGAACAGCCATAGGCGGCGCGGGCGGGCTTGCCAGCCTCATCGGCGCAGGCAGCCCCGACTTGAACACCCAAGTGGAAATACTGCTCGCGCGACCCGTGCTGGAAAAGGTGCAGCAGCAGGTGGGCATCGACGAGCCGTATCGCGATTTTGAGAAACGCTTCCAAGCGACCGCCGTGCGCAACACGAATATCATCGAAATCACCGCGAGCGACTCATCCGCTGAAGGCGCCCAGCGACTCGCCGATGCTTGGACGCAGATTTACCTCAGCCATGTGCGCATGCTGTATGAGCAAAACCCCTCCACACTGGTGGACAAGCTCAGTAAAGAGTTGGACGCCCAAGAGACACGCCTACGCACAGCAAGCAAGCGCATCACAGCGTTTCTCAAAGCGCGCGGTGTGGTCGCTCCTGAAGCGGAGCTGGGCAAGCGCGTGGAAAAGTTTGCCGACCTGCTGGAGAGCCAGCGTCAACAAGAAGCTCGTCAAGTCGCGCTGGAACGCCAAATCGCCGCGCTCCGCGCTCAGCTCCAGCGCGAGCCGAAGTTCTACGAAGCGATGCGCAACCTTGCCGTGCCGCCTGAAGTGCAGCAACTCAACACCAAGATTGCCGAACTCGAAATCCAGCGGAGCGCGTTGCTGCAAGAGTTTCAGCCCGACGCGCCCGAAGTGAAGATTGTGGAGCAGCAGATTGCGCAAGCCCAACGCGAACGCGAGAACCTGCTCGCCCAAGCCGTCGATAAGCAGTTTCTCACTTTAGCCAAGCAAGAGAGCGTGAACCCGCTCTATCTTGATTTGATGCGCGCCCTGCTTACGGCTGAGAGCGAGTTGCAGGCGTCCCGTGCGACCCTCGCGATACTCCAGCGTCAGCAGGCGGAGTTCGAGCGTCTGTTCCAGCGCACGCCCGACCTGATGGCGGAGTACGCCGACCTGAAACGCCAGTACGAGGCGGCGCTCACCATCTGGACGGAGAAGGTGCGCGCCTACGAGCAAGCGCGTGCGCAGCAGCTCATCGGCAAAGTGTCGCCTGTCGTGCTTCAGCCCCCTGCCCTGCCCGACCGCCCTGCGTTTCCCCGCCCCGTGCTGACGACAGGCTTGGGAATCGCGCTGGGGCTAATGCTGGGCACGCTGGGCGCGCTGATAGCGGCGTGGCGCAAACGCCAACTCAGCGACCGCTGGGAGGTGGAGCGGTTGCTCAACGCGCCTGTGCTGGCAGAGACGCGCGGCGCGCTGAACCCTGCTGAGGCGCAACTGATTGCGTGGCAGCTGCGTGCGCTGGGCGGCGGCGAGACTTGGCATCGCGCGCTCGCGCTCCCACTGACCCCCCAAGTGCGCCCAGTCGCCCAGCAAGTCGCCGAAATGCTCCAAGTTCCTGAATCCGAACCCGACTCAGCGAACTTGCCTGCGCCTGCCTACACGAACGGCGCACTGCGCATCTACACCGCCGCGCCCGACGCGCCTGCGATACCCCCCGCTGAACGGCTCATCTTGGTTGCACCTAAGGGCTATGTGCTGGACGAACCCACCCTACAGATGTTCGCACAAACAGGCGACCGCTTGGTGGGCGTGATTCTGGTGGAGGAGCCACGATGATGAAACGGTTGCTGACTGCGCTGGGCATAACCGCGCTTCTGATGACCATAGGCGTCGCACAACCCGACGACTACACGCTGGACACAGGCGATGTATTGACTGTGACCGTGCTGCGCCATGGGCAGTTCAGCGGCGAGTTCACGGTGCCGCCCAGCGGGCGCGTGGTGTTTCCCGGCGTGGGCGAGCTGACCGTGCGCGGGTTGACGCTGAACCAGCTCAGCGAGACCCTGCGCACGCACTTGAGCAAGCGGCTACGCGAGCCTGAAGTATTTGTATCGCTGAAGCAAGCGCGTCCGTTGCTGGTGTTCGTGGAGGGACAGGTGAATCGTCCGGGGGCGTACCCGATTCAGCCCCGTTGGCGCGTGGCGGAGGCAATCGCTGCTGCCGAAGGTTTGAAAATCCTGCCTGAGCGCACCGTCGCGACGCTGATTCGCGGTGAACAGACCCTACCTATCGACCTACCTGCCCTGCTCCATCGCGGCGACCAGCGCACGAACTACTTACTCCATCCAGGCGACCTGCTCAGCATCCAGCAGAAGCCTGCCATCCGCGTGGCAATTGTGGGCGCGGTGAATGCGCCAGGCAACTACGACCTCGATGCCGACATGCACGCCCTTCAAGCCATCGCCCAAGCAGGCGGCGTCACTGCGCTTGCTGCGCTCAAACGCGCCTTTATTGACCGCCAAGGCACTATTGTCCCCTTCGATCTTTACCGCGCCACGATACTAGGCGACACCAGCGAGAGCGCAAACCCTGCCCTCCGCGACGGCGATGTGATTGTCATCCCACAGAACCTGCAGCGCTATGCGATTGTGGGGCAGGTTGCCAAACCAGGCTACTACCCCATCCCTGAAGGCAAGCCGTTTTTGCTCTCCGACGCAATTGCTGAA
>CALGZO010000030.1 GCA_937934465.1 uncultured Fimbriimonadales bacterium
GAGGTGCGCCCGTGCGATTAGATGAGTTCAAGCAGCGAGTAGAAGCCGAGTTCGGACCGAACCTGCGCAACGCCACGCCCGCTAATGTGCGCGAGTTTCTGGACAAACTGCAACAAGAGGCGTGGGAGCACCAACGCCGCCACAGCGAACGCTACGAAATGCCCGTCGAAAACGCGCGCACCTATGAAGAGGTGATGAAAGAGTTCTTCATAGATGTGCTGGAGCTGCCCGCCGAGAAAGCCGTGATGCTGCTGTGGACGCTCGCGCTGGATCTCACCTTCGCCGCAATTGAGCATCAATACTCGGAAGTGCTGGATCCGCTCTTCCGAACGCTGGAGAGCAGCGACTGACGAATCCCGTATTCCGCGCAGTGCGCAACTCCGCCCCAAGTGGCAGAATCTCTCATGGAAACCACTCTTTGGGGAGGATGCGACTATGTCGTTCAACGATGCTCAGCAGTACATCGGGCTGGAATGTACGGTCGCCTGGCGCGATCGGCGCGGGGAAGTGCAAGAACGGAACCTGTTCATCTCGGATGTGACTTTCGTGCCGCTGTACGGTATCTGCCTGATTACCGACTACATGGAGATACGCCTTGACCGTGTGGTGAGTATCCGCGCGGCGGGCGAGATGGCAGAGACGGCGGCGGCGTGACCAACCCCACAAGGAAGGAAGCGCGCGGCGCGAGGCGACCCCTCGCGCCGTGCGGTCTGCTCTTGGGATTTCCAAAAATCCACGCCATCGGGTATGATTCCTGTAGTATGAAAACTCGTGTATCGTTACCCGATGTCGCATCTGAGCAGGACACGCGCGGCGTGGCGCTGCATGCAGTGGGCATTCGCGAGCTGCGCTTGCCTGTGACCCTGCGCACGCCAACTGACGCCACACAGCAGGTGGTCGCCGTCGCCGATTTGAGCGTGGATATCGAAGCCGAGCAACGCGGCGCGCACATGAGCCGTCTGGTCGCCGCGCTGTACGAGTGGGCGTCGACGCCGCGCACGCCCGCAGAAGTGAAAGCGTTGCTGGAAACGACGCGCGACCGACTGGGCAGCCGCGCAGCGCAACTGCAGATGCGCTTCCACTACTTCATCGAAGTGCCCGCGCCCGTCACCCACACACTCGGCTGGCTCGATGTGGAGACCGCGTGGGAGTGCAAGCTCAATAACGGCGCTTCGTTCGCCGTGAGCTACTTCGTGTTCCCCGCCATGACTCTTTGCCCCTGCAGCAAGGCGATTTCCGAGTACGGCGCGCACAACCAGCGCGCGCTGGTGCGCCTGTGGCTCTACACCAAAGACAAACTTCCGCGCCTGCCCGACGAGTACCTGCCGCTGGTGCAAGCTTCCGCCAGCTCGCTGGTCTACCCCGTGCTGAAGCGCCCCGACGAGAAGTTCGTCACCGAGCATAGCTACGACAACCCGCGCTTCGTGGAGGATGTGGCGCGCGAGATGGCGCTGCGCCTGTCGGAACGCGAGGAGCTGAGCGGATTCCGCGTGGAATGCGAATCGATTGAGTCGATTCATAACCACAACGCCTTCGCGATGTACGAGTCGCCGATTCGCAAGTGAGGCGCGTGATGTCGCCGCTGGTCGCTGTTTCTGAGCTGGAAGTGAGTTTGGGGGGACGCGCGGCTCTGTCGGGCGTCTCGCTGGAGGTTGCTCAAGGCGAGACGGTCGCGCTGATAGGTCCCAACGGCGCGGGGAAGACGACTTTGCTGCGCGTGTTGCTGGGATTGCTGCCCTATCGCGGGCGCGTGCAGGTGCTGGGCAAGCCCCCCGAACGGCTCAGCCGCGCCGACCGACGGCAGATTGGCTATGTGCCGCAGGCGTTGCAGTTCGACCGCACGATGCCCCTGCTCACGCGCGAGCTGCTCTGGGCGATGTTAGGCGACGCCGCGCACGAACCGCTGGAGCGCATCCTACAAGCAGTCGACGCCGCCCACCTCCTGCACAAGCCCGTGCGCGCCCTCTCGGGCGGCGAGCTGCAACGGGTGGTGATTGCCGCCGCGCTCGCGCACCAGCCCCGACTCCTGCTCCTGGACGAGCCTGCCACGGGCATCGATGTCGGCGTGCAGGTGCAGTTCTACGACCTCATCGAGCAGCTGCGTACGGAGCAGGGCATGGGCGTGCTGATTGTCTCTCACGACCTCAGTGTGGTCAGCCGCTACGCCACGCAAGTGGTGTGTATCCACCATCGGCTCGTCTGCAGGGGCACTCCCGAAGAGGTGCTGCAGATGCCCATCTTAGAGGCGCTGTATGGGCATCCTGTGGGGGTCTATCAGCATCGGCGCGATTAGCGCGCGATGCTCGCCACGCTGACTTCCGCCGCCAGTTTGCTGGCGATGGCTCGGAACGCTTGCGCTTGCGCCGAGTCGGGCGCGGCAATCACGGCGGGCTGACCCGAATCGCTGGCGACGCTCACCATCGGATCCAGCGGCACTGACCCCAGAAACGGCGCGCCGAGCCGCTCGGCGAACACGCGCGCGCCCGGACCGGGAAAAATCACCGTGCGCTCGCCGCAGTGGGGGCAGACGAACTCCGCCATGTTCTCCACAACGCCCAAAATCGGCGCGTTCAGCCGTCGGAACAGCGCGACCGACTTGCCCGCGATAGACGCCGCGACCGCCTGTGGCGTCATCACAATCACAACGCCCGCGAGCGGCACAATCTGCGCGGTGGTCATCGGCGCGTCGCCCGTGCCCGGCGGCAGGTCTACCAGCAGATAGTCCAGCGCGCCCCAGCGCACATCGGCGAACAGCTGCCGAACCGTGCCTGCCACAATCGGACCGCGCCACATCGCCGCCTGATCCTCTGCCAGTAAGAAACCGATGGACATCACCGATACCCCGTAGCGGCGAATGGGGATAATCTGACCCGATTCCACCAGCGGATGCTCGCCCTGACAGCCCAGCATTTTGGGGATGCTGGGACCGTAGATGTCGGCGTCGAGCAGCCCCACTTTCGCGCCCATCTGCGCCAAGGCGACCGCCAAGTTCACCGAGACCGTCGACTTGCCCACGCCGCCCTTGCCGCTGGCAATCGCAATCACCTGCTTCACTTCGGGCAGCAGGTCTTCAGGGGCAATAGCGCGCCCGCGCACCTGCGCGGTCATCTCCACATTCACTGCCGACACGCCAGGAATCTGCGCAATCAGCCGCTCCGCCTCCGCCTTCATCTGGTCTTTCACGGGGCAGGCGGGCGTGGTGAGCTCAATGACCGTCTTCACCGCGCCGTCGCAAATCACCACATCCTTCACGAACCCCAGCGACACGATATCGCGGTGCAAATCGGGGTCTATGATGTTCTTCAAAGCGTCCAAAACATGCTCGCGCGTTACAATCGGCATCGTCGGTCTCCTACGCAAATACTTAGCGTGGCTAAGAGTATACCCAACTCACACGCCGAAAGTGCGGCTTGGAACGCCAGTGTCTCAGCTCGGATATGAGTCCGCACGCTGGCGCATCACGCTTGGCTTGGACACGCTTCAGCCCAATATGCAACGCCGTCTCTACGGCGAGTTTTGCTGGCGCATTCCGCTGGAGTAGCTACACAATCCTGCGCTCCACAATCGCCACGGGGTCAAAAGTGCGTAG
>CALGZO010000031.1 GCA_937934465.1 uncultured Fimbriimonadales bacterium
TAGGAGGTAATGCACAATGAAGGCTCTACAGCGACGCGGCTTCACCTTGATTGAGCTGCTGGTCGTCATCGCGATAATCGCCATCCTTGCGGCGATTCTGTTCCCTGTGTTTGCGCAAGCGCGTGAGAAAGCGCGTCAGACTCAGTGCCTGAACAACACACGGCAAGTCGGGCTGGGCGCACTCATGTATGCCAACGACTACGATAATCGGTTTCCTATTTTCGCCTTTGGAGAAGGCTATCAAGCTGCCGCCCGCATCATGCCTTATGTTAAGAATCGCGAAATATTTCGCTGTCCGAGCTGGACTCTGAAACGCGGCGCGGTGCAAACAGTTCAGCGTCCTGCCTCAAACTACTCTGGAGAAAACTGGGACTTCATGACGGCTCCCAATCACCCACGAGTTGGGCTGGGCGTATCTACGCGCGGGCGCGACAACGACTTCGACGACATCTACCCACACCTCGATTACAAATTCCACGATAACCTCACCATCTCTGGCTTCGATCGGTATGCATATGACCCAACTCTCATCGATGGGGGACGCATCACCAACCCTGCTCGTGCAGTGATGGCGATCGACTTACCTCCTGCGGTGTACCACTTCCCAGAGACGCGCTCTCCAGGTTTCTGGGCGCGACGGTTCGGCGCGAACTTCAAGGGGCGACACAGCGAAGGCTCGGTCGTGATTCACATGGACGGGCACTCCAAGTGGTATCAGCACCGAACACTCTACCCTACAGGGCGTGAAGTGGAATGTAGTGTAGACCCGTGGATTTGGTACTGTTGGGGTATGCTGGGCGGAAGCCCTGAGTAGGTAATGCGGCGGGTGGAGGCAGAGGTGTAGCAGCCTCCGCCCCACTCCCTATTCAGCAACATACGCCATTTTGTAGAACAGTTAGCAAATCAGCGTCGTCTGCGACGCCGACGCTACGCAGTGTGAGGGAATACCTACAGCAGGGGGCTTGAGACGGCTCGTTTCACACATGCCCGCCAAGCGAGGTGTTGCTCAGGCGACCCTGATGGGACACACGAGGTTTGCAGAGTTTTTAGCCGAATCGCCCGCGAATGTAGTCTTCCGTCTCTTTTTTGCTGGGATTGGTGAAGATTTTCTCGGTCGTGTCGAACTCGTGCAGCACGCCCATCATGAAGAAACCTGTGTAGTCGGATATGCGCGCCGCTTGCTGCATGCCGTGCGTCACAATCACTATCGTATACTCTTTTTTCAGTTCGGTGAGCAGCTCCTCGATGTGGTAAGTGGCGGTCGGGTCTAAGGCGGAGGTCGGTTCATCCATCAAAATCACTTCTGGGTTCACTGCCAGCACGCGCGCGATGCACAGGCGTTGCTGCTGCCCTCCAGAAAGCGCCATGCCCGATTGCTTGAGCTTATCCTTCACCTCGCTCCACAGCGCCGCTTGGCGCAGGCTGGTCTCCACAATCTCGTCCAAAATGCGCTTGTCGCGAATACCGTGCATGCGCGGTCCGTAGGCGACATTATCGTAGATACTCATCGGGAACGGGTTAGGTTTTTGGAACACCATGCCCACACGCTTGCGCAGTTCCACCACATCCACATCGGGAGCGTAAATGCTCTTGCCGTCCAGAGTCACTTCACCTGTGATGCGCACGCCCTCGATGAGGTCGTTCATCCGATTCAGACAGCGCAGGAAGGTGCTTTTGCCACAGCCTGAGGGACCAATCAGGGCAGTGATGCTATGGCTGCGGATATCCAAGTCGATATCCTTGAGGGCGTGAAAGTCGCCGTAGTAGAGATTGAGCTGGCGCGCGCTCATTCGGGCGGAATGAGCCGCCTGCTGCGCCTGCGTCTCCGAATGCGTATCTGAGATTAGCCGTTCCACCATACGATAGGATACCCCATCAGATAGTTAAGGAGATGTTAAGAAGTGCTTGGACAGGGCTGTGTCAAATAAGCATTTTGCAGACGCTGCTGAAGCGGCTAAGTTTGGCACAAAAGTTGCTGTAGATGTTAACGCAGCATGCGGGGATGCAAGCCATGAGTCATCTTTGGAATGATTATATAGGTTCTGCAGAGACGGAGAGTAAGAGCTACGACGCGCTTGAGTTGGACTGGGAGCAAGGCTTAAGCGACACTTCCATCGACGCGATGTTTGGCAACATTTTGCGCCGTCCGCTGCTCAGCCCCGAAGACGAGCTGGAACTGCTACGCCTTGCCCAACAGGGCGACGAGAACGCGCAGAACCGCTTGATTGAGGCAAATCTGCGTCTGGTAATCAGCATCGCGCGCCGATATGTGCGTCCGGGGCTGCCGCTGGAAGACCTTGTCCAAGAAGGCGCCATCGGTCTGGTGAAAGCCATCCGCAACTTCGACACGGAGCGTGGCTTGCGCTTCAGCACCTATGCTGTACACTGGATACGGCAGAGCGTGGGGCGCGCCGCCGACGCCCATACCAACATGATACGCCTCCCGAACCACGCCATCGACTCCTTGCGCAAAATCGAGCGCACGCGCAACGAGCTGCGCGCCCAATCAGGCAAAGAGCCGACCAACGAGGAGATTGCCGCCCAACTGAAGATGCCCGTCAGTAAAGTCGCAAAGCTCTCACGCTATGCGAAGGCGAACTACTCGCTGGACCACAAAGCACACGAGGAGCAAGGCTCTACCCTCGGCTGCCTCCTGACCAGCCCCGAAGAAGCCGACCCTGAAGCCGTCGCCATCGAGCGCGTGTGGGTCTCCGAAATCCTCGACATGATTAACAAACACCTCACGCCTGGCGAGCGGTGGGCAATCTATCGACACTTGGGGCTGGAAGTGAGCGAGATCCCGCCCGGACACACGAAACGCCTCTCGCGAGAGCGCGCCCGCCAACTGGAGAAGCAGGCGCTGACCAAGCTGCGCGCCCTCGCACGGGAATACTTCAGCGAGAAATGAACCGTTATTGCACCGAAACAATCACGGCTGGAAAGCCCTGACTTTCCAGCTTGCTTTTCAACGACTCCGCCTTCGCCCTGTCGCTGGTCACAAGCGTCTGCACCCGATACATCGTTTTGCCGTCGCGTTGGAAGGGGACGATAGCCGCCTCGTAGCCGCTGGCAATCAGCCGCTGCGCCGTCTGATTGGCGTTCTCACGGTTCTCGTACACGCCCACCTGCACTCGATAGCGGGCGCTTGCCTGCGTTTCGCTCGGTTGGGAAGGGGCGGGCGGCTCTGCAGAGGGCGGCGGCTCTGTCGGGCTTGGCTCTGTCGGTGCAGACTCTTGAGATTCGCTGAGGTTGGGCGTGGCGGTTGGAGCTTCTTCATCGGGGATGAAATACTCGTCCTCCACAGGGGAGAGGTCGGCGTCCGCGTTTGGCGTCGGGGTGGGTTCCTGCTTTGCGCGTCGCTCACGCTGCTTGCGTTCGTACCGCTCGTAATCGAACGGCGCAACCTCGCGCGAGCCGATAATCACGCCTGTACCTGCCGTGACTGTTGAGGGCAGTTTCTCGTACACCTCCACCTTGGGGATTGGCGGCTCGGCGCTCTTGGCGATGCGCGCTTCGGTCGCGCCAGCATCTTGGGTCGGCGTCAGTCGCAACTGTATGCGCCCTGTCTCGGAAACCGTGATGCGCGGTCCCACCAGATAGTAGCCCACCGCCAGAAAGCCGAGGAACACGGCAACGCCCGCCCCGACGGTCTTGAGGAACCGCTTGACCGAGAAGCCCTCTTCCTCGCGGCTGCGAAAGTCCAACGGCATAACACTTCAATTATACCCTCAGGGGTTCACTCGGTCTGCACGCAGGTGTGGGGTCGGTAGCCTGCGCGTTCTGCTTCGGCTGCGGAGCGGAAGCGCACGCGATTCTCTGGCTGGGGCAGACGCGCACAGTCGGGCGCGTGATACACGCGCGAGTTTCGGTTGCCTATCACGACGCCTGCGCGAGCGCGTGGCGCACCCGACGCTTGAGGCAGATTCGTGGGCGCAACGCGCGTCGTGGCTATCTGCAGCTTTTGATCCGCGCCCAAACGCAACACGATATCGCCGTGCCAATCGGTGCGGTAGACGCGCCTCTTTTCCAGCAGCGCAATCGTTTCGCGGTGCGGATGCCCGTAGCGGTTATTCGCGCCCACGCTAATCACCGCCACACGGGGCTGCACACGCTCCAGAAACTTGCGGTCGGTTCCGTTCGCTGCGCCGTGGTGTGAGACCTTCAGCACATCCGCCCGCACATCCATGTCCGCAAGCCGCCGAATGCCCTCGCGCTCAATATCGCCCGTGAACAGGAAACGCCCGCCCGACGCATCAAGACGCAACACCACGCTGTTATTGTTGGCGTCTGAGCGCGTGCCCACGAGCAGCGGCTCACGCGGCGCGAGCACCTGCACACGCGCGTCTGGCGACGGCTGTATCGTCAGACCCGCGCGCGCCTTGCGAAACACAGCACGCTTGCCGTCGGGCGCACGCGCCTCGCGCACCGCCAACAGAAAATCACGATACACAGGCGACTCGTACGGCATCCCGATATCCCAGACCTCGCCGACAGGCATGCGCTTCAATACCTCAATCAGACCGCCGATATGGTCGCTGTGCGGATGCGTCGCTACCAGCCAATCGATGTGCTGCACGCCCAGCTGACGCAGTTTATCGACCAGTGCGCGCCCTTGATGGGTCTCGCCCCCATCGATGAGCATCGTTTTGCCGTTGGGGAATATCACAACCGCGCTGTCGCCCTGCCCGACATCGAAGAAGACCACTTGGAGCGTGCCTGCAGGCGCAGGTTCCAGCGTCGCTGCTGTCGCAGGTTCAGCAGGACGGGACGGCGTTGCGCCCGAAGGCTTGCCAGACGGCGCACGACAGCCTGCTAACGCGACAATCAGCAGGGAAAGCAGCAATAAGTACCAACGCACAGCCTATTGTACCTCACTCACGGGGCGTCGATAGGCGGCGCGAAACAGCCTCGTGTACGGGTCGAAACTGCCTGCGCTCGGAACGCTTCGCGCCGCAGCACGACGCCCCGTCAACCAATCTACACACTAAGTAGCAACTTTCGTGCCAAACGGCGCGGTATAATCCTATGGGGCTATGGCGTTAGAGACGGTTCTGGGGCACTATCGGATTATCCGCGAAATCGCGCGCAGCAACGATGTGGTCTACGAAGCGGTCGATACGCGAATCAACCGCCGCGTCGCCATCAAAGAGTTGCTGATGCCCGCAGGCGCGACCGACGCCGTGCGTCAAGACCGTGTGGCGCGTTTCCAACGCGAAGCCCGCGCCGCAGGCGCACTCACACATCCCAACATCGTCGTCATCTTCGAGACCGAAGCCGAGAACGGACGCTACTTTATCGTGATGGAGTATCTGGAGGGGGACAACTTGCGCCAAAAGATGGAGCGCGAGGGCGCGCTGCCCCCCGAAGAAGCCGTGCGCATCGCCACGCAGGTGCTGGACGGATTGGCGCACGCCCACGCCAGAGGCGTCATCCACCGCGACATCAAGCCCGACAACATCCACATCCTACCTTCAGGGCTGGTCAAGATTACCGACTTTGGCATCGCGCGCCTCAAGCACGAGCCGAACCTCACGATGGATGGGCAAATCTTCGGCACGCCCAGCTATATGTCGCCTGAACAGGTGCAAGGCGGCGCCATCGACGAACGCAGCGACCTGTTCTCGGTGGGAATTATCCTGTACGAGATGCTGGCAGGCTACAAGCCGTTTCAAGGCGATTCTGTGATTACAATTACCTACAACATCGTGCATACCGAGCCGCCCTCGCCGCCGAGCATCCCCGCGCCGCTGGAGTGGGTGATACGCAAGGCGTTGCGCAAGCACCCTGCGGAGCGGTTCAGCACGGCGGAGGAGATGAAGCAGGCGTTGCAGAACGCGCTCCAGCAGTTGAACGCGCCGCCTGTCGTGGCGGCTCCGATGGGCGCGCCCCCGCCGTACAGCGCGCCGACGCCCACAGGCGGCTATTCGCCCGCGCCCTACCCTGCGCCCAGCGCGCCCACTCAGATGCCTCCGCCCTACCCGCCAACAAACCCTGCGCCCACCAGCACGCCTGCGCCCTACCTGCCCCCGCCGCCCCCAAAACCCGTCCTCTCGCCAGCCGCGCGACAGTTCCTCGGCACGATGCTCGCTGTGATGCTCATCGGCGGCGCAGTGCTGAGCATCCTCGTTCTCGGCGTGTTCACCGCCACACGCGCCTATCAAGAGTATCAGCTGCAGCAGATCGATGAACGCATCGCGGTCCGCGCAAAAGACGCGGAGAAACTGTTCGGGCAAGGGCGCTACTACGAGGCGGCGCAGATTTACGACGAACTCTATCGGAATGTGCAGTCGGTGAAGTGGAGGGACGAGTTTCGGCGCAATACCGCCGCCGCGCTCACGATGTACGGCAATCAGCTGCTCGAGGCGCGACGCTACGCGGAGGCGAGGGAGGCGTATCAACGGGCAATCCAGTACCAACCCCTTCCAGAGGCTTACGCAGGGCTGGCAGCGGCGGAGTCGCGCATGGGCAACTATACCGACGCCGCCCGCCATTGGACAACAGCCGCCGAGTACGGACGCGGCGAACAGGCGCAACTGCACCGACGCAACGCTGCACGCGCACTGATTGACCAAGGCGACCACGCCTACCGCCAGCGCGACATCGTGCGCGCGCTCAGAGCGTGGCAGGAAGCAATCCAGATTGCGCCAGGCACGCCCGAAGCCCAAGAGGCGCGACAGAAGTTTGACGAAGCTATCAAAAGCATGTGAGGAACGCTCATGACACTGCCCACGGTTGGTTTCATCGGCTTAGGGATTATGGGGCGTCCGATGGCGCGGCATATTCTGCAGGCGGGCTATCCGCTCGTGGTGCATAGTCGCAGCCGTCCACCCATCGACGCACTGCTCGCGCTCGGCGCACGGGAAGCCGCCACGCCCGCACAACTCGCGACGCACTGTCAGGTGGTCATCACCTGCTTGCCCGACGATGAGACCGTGCGCCGCGTGTGGCTCGCAGGCGACGCGCCTGCCCTGCCCGCGATGGCGACCGACACGATTGCAATCGATATGGGCACAACCTCACCCAGCCTCACACGCGAACTGGCTCAGTACGCCCAATCGCGCGGCGTCGCGTTTCTGGACGCGCCCGTCACAGGCGGACAGTGGGGCGCAGAGTCGGCGACGCTCACCATCATGGTCGGCGGCGAACCCAACGCCTACGAACGCGCTCTCCCACTCTTCCAAACGATGGGCAAAAAGGTGGTCTATGTCGGCGAGAGCGGTAAAGGGCAGCAGATGAAACTTGCCAACCAAATCGCCGTCGCCGTCGGAATGCTTGCCGTCGCAGAAGCGCTGCTCTTCGCAGAACAGGCGGGATTGGACTTGAACCTAACCGTCGAGACGCTCAGCGCAGGCGCGGCAGGCTCGTGGGCGATGGAAAATCTGGGCAAACGCATCGCGCAAGGCGATTTTCAACCTGGCTTTATGGTGCAACTTTTGCAAAAAGACCTACACATTCTGCTGAACGAGGCGCGTCAGACGGCGACGCCGTTGCTGGGCAGCGCGTTGGTGCATCAGCTTTATACGCACTTGGAACGCACGGGCGAGGACAGGCTCGGCACGCAAGCCCTGATACAAGCGCTGCGACGCTTGAGCGGCGAGGGCGCGTAGTCTTGTGAAAAAACGCACAGACTCTTGCAAAGGCGTCGGCGTATGGGGTACAATAGGCGTATATGAAAACCGCCCTGCGCGCGACAAGCGCGCCACTGTCGGGGTCTATGATGCAGAAGCTGCGTGCGTATTGGATGCTCAGCAAGCCGCGTGTGACGATTCTGGTCTGGCTGACCACGCTCGCAGGGTTGATTCTGGGCGGCTGGGGTCAAACCCTTCAAGGGGGGCTAATTGCCGCGACGCTGATTGGCTCTTGGTTGGTGATTGCCTCTGCGAACGCTCTGAATCAAGCCTACGAGTGGCGTCAGGACGCGCTGATGACGCGCACGGCGAACCGTCCCATTCCTTCAGGGCGCATCAGCCCGCTGGAAGGCTGGCTGCTGGGCGCGCTGTGGGGCGTCTTGGGTGTGGCGATACTAAGCGTATGGGTGAACCTCTCCGTCGCGTTGCTGGGCGCGCTATCGATTCTGCTGTACGCTTTCGCCTACACGCCCCTCAAACAGCGTAGCCATTTCAGCACAGTGATTGGCGCAATCCCTGGCGCGATACCGCCGATGGCGGGCTGGGTCGCCGCGCAAGGCGGCTTCTCCCTCGAAGCGTGGCTGCTGTTCGCGCTGCAGTTCGTGTGGCAGTTCCCCCACTTTTGGGCGATAGCGTGGCTCTATCGTCATGAGTACGCCAAAGCGGGGTTCCACATGCTGCCCTACCCCGACGCCGACGCGGCGTCGACGGCGCGGCTCGCGCTGTGGTACACCCTTGCGATGATTGTTATCAGCCTGATGTTCGCGCCGTTCGCGGCGCACAGTTGGCTATACCTGCTGGGCGCGCTCACACTGGGGCTGTGGGCGTTCTCGGCGGCGCGGCGTTTCCTGCGCACGCCCGACACGCCACAGGGCGCACGAGGCGTGCTTATCAGCTCGGTGCTGTATCTGCCGCTGCTGCTACTATGGATGATACTGAGTTTCTAAGACCAACGCTTAGGCGCGAACGCCTGAGCTATGACAGGAGGTAGTTATGACGAAGTTGAAGAACCGTCCGCACACGATAGGACGCGGCGTTGGCGAAGGCAACCTGCCCCCCCGCTATCGGGGCGACGGCGAGAGCGGCGGCGAGCCGCCCTACGATCGTTTCCAGATGGCGCGATTGGGCTTGTATATCTTTCTCGGCGCACTGACCGCCATGTTCGGCGCGTTAGCCATCCTCTACCTGTTGCGCGCCCCTGCACGAGGCGATTTCGTATTCGAAATGCCCAAACTGAGCTGGGTAGGTACAGCAGTACTTATGCTGAGCAGCATACCGTGCCAGATGGCGCTGAACGCCTCGCGTGCTGGCAACCTGCGCGGCGTCTGGCGTGGTATGTTGCTTACGCTCCTGCTGGGCGCGGTATTTCTCGCGCTTCAAGGCGGCAGCTGGGGCGACATTGCACGCCAACTGCAAGGCGCGCCGACACACTTCTTCACCTCGATGTTCTATGTCATCAGCGCACTGCACGGGCTGCATCTGCTGGGCGGGCTGGTGTTTGTCGCGGGGCTTCTGTACTACGCGCAGCAGCAGCGCGTGCAACCGCAGTCGGTGGAGCTCGGCGCTATCTACTGGCACTTTCTGGGCGTGCTGTGGGTCGCGCTGTTCGGCGTGATGCTGGTCAAGTGAGGTTTGCACGATGCGCGGAATGATGCTATTCGCTTGGAGCCTGTTAGCGTTGGCGACAGGAGCGTTCGTGTTCGCTCTCTATACGCGCCAAGCCGCCCTCAAGCAAGAAGAGGCGTTGCCCGTACTCGGAACCGTCGATATGCCTTTCGCGTTCAAAAATCAGGCGGGGGAAACCATTACGCAAGATGCGTTCAAGGGCAAGGTCTGGGTTGCCTACTTCTTCTTCACCACCTGCCCCAGCATCTGCCCTGCCATGAACCGCAACGCAATGAATGTGCAGCGCGAGTTCGCCAACAACCCCGATGTGCTGATGGCAGGTTTCACGGTAGACCCCGAAAACGACACGGTGGACGCGCTGCGCAAGTGGGCGAAGCGGCACGAGGCGCAAGCAGGCAAATGGCACTTCCTCACGGGCGACCGCGAAACGCTGTATAAGTTATCGCGCCAAACCTTCAGATTAGCGGCGGAACCTGGCGACGAGACGCACCCGATTGTCCACAGCGATAAACTGGTGCTGATCGACCGCCAAGGACGCATTCGCGGCTACTACTCAGGCGTGAACCCCGACCAGGTACAGGTCCTACTGCAGGACATCTACCGCGTGCTGGAAGAGTAGTACGACATACCTTCACATCGGCGCAACACAAGGAACCTACCTTTTGAGGAAACAGTATAATTGCCTAACAAGGGAGAAATAGCGTTGGGCATCTGTTGGGATTTACTGAGTGTTGGTTCGTGGATTGGCACAGTTGCCGAAGTATTAGTTCAAATAGACCGCGAGATGCGCTCTGGGAGATGGGACGCGGACTCCGAGCGCCATAGAGCGCGTTCACTGAGGCGTAGGCGTCAGTATCGGGCGCGCACGAAGCAGTTTAAGGTTCAAAAGCGTGGCTTGGGGAAGCGGTGATGGGCTGTTTACTGGCTTTGCTGGACTGGTTCGTGTGGGATATTTTGAGGGAGCTATGGTATTTCCTGCGCGACAGAGGCGGTTCTCAGCGTGATGCATCTACTTCAACGCGAAGCGGACGACGGTATAGAGCATCACGCCGATGAAAATGAGTCGCAGCGCGAATGCAGGCACACGCTGAGCGAAGCGTGCGCCGATGCGAGCGCCAATCACAATCCCCAACGCGGCAGGCACAACGATATCGGGCGCAAGCTTGCCCTGCACCAAGTAGAGCAGCGCACTGGCAGAGGCGGTCGCGCCTATCAGAAAAGTGCTGGAGCCTATGGCGCAGCGCAGCGGCGCTTTGAGAATCGTGTGGATGAGCGGGACTTGTATCAGCCCGCCGCCCACGCCCAACAGTGCAGAAATCATCCCTCCGAGCGCAGAGAGGCTAATCGCGATTCCGCGCTGGCGTGGGTTCCACTCGGTACGACAGTCGGGGCGCGCTGCTTGCAGAGTCGGCGGATGACGCATCGCCCCCAACATCTGCCCCAACACATACAGTATCAGCGCGATAAACAGCCAGCGCACTGCCGACTCTGGGATGAACCCCACCACCAACCCGCCCCCAATCGCGCCCAACAAGGTGGGGATGAGCAACCGCACGCAGAGCCGCCAGTCCACCAGTCCTGCTTGCAGGTAGGTAGACACGCCCGCGCAGGAGGTCGCGGCGACTGCTACCAAGCTCGCCGCGACAGCCTGCTTGATTGGCACGCCCATTAGCAAGGTGAGCGCAGGCACTAAGATAATCCCGCCGCCCAGCCCCATCAACGAGCCGAACACGCCCGCGCCCACCGCTATCGGAAAAATCCAGAGTGTACTCAACGCAGATTTCTCGGTATGCGCTCGCTCGCAGGCGGCAACGGCTCGAACGGTTTGTGCGGCTCCGTCTGATACCAATACGCCACACTGGAGTAATCATTCTCCTGAAGATTGGCGTGCCCATGCTCGATGCTCACCCGTATCGAGCGCGTGAACAGTATCGGGTCCTCCACATGGAAGCGATACGAGGTACACTGACGGCGGTCGGAGTGCTTGGGGTCGCTTTCAGGGATCGAGGTTCCTGCATACAGATACGCCTTCGGGTGCATGCCCCATGCGTGGCAGAGGTAGTCCTCCGAACCTGTGCCGTGCAGCGACGGGGGCCACGGCTCGCCGTCGATGAAAATCATGTCGTCGCCCTCGCCCCACCAAGTGTATTCCTTGATTACCTGCTCCTGATTGCCCAACTTGCGTATCACAGGCAGCGGGTCGATGTTATCCACCGACAGCACGCAGCCCACATAGTGCCCTGCGCCCTCTGCGTCCAGTATCAGGTAGTTCTCCGCGTCGCTGAGGTTCGGCGTGTCCAGCAGTTCCCAGTAGTTGCGTCGCTGCTCGAACAGGTTCCCCTGAACGCCTGTGGTGTGATACTCTTGGCGGTAGTGGGCGTGGAATCGCAGGACATTCTCAGGTAGTGGCGCGTCATACGCCTCGTAGTCAATATAGTAGTAGAACGAGCCGATTTCCGTCTCACACTCGTTCACGACCTCGATGCGCGCGCCTGCGCTGAACGGCATAGCGAAGTAGCAGTTGAGCGCGATGCCGCCGCCGTAGTTGCCTTCGTTCGCCTCATGGTTAACAGTTGTGAAGGGCATCGACATATACGAGCGTGCGATGCCGTGTCCCAGCCCGAAGAAATCGCCCAGCGGCGCCAGTACGCTCGGCTCCGTCTCGCCGTCCCAATACATCTTCAGCACTGTTTTGCGCAAATACATCCGATCGCGGCAGCCGACGGTCATCCAGATGTGTCGGATACAGCCTGCGCCGTCGATTGCGGCAAGCGTCGCTGTCTCTCCTTGAGGGATGGTCAGAAAATCGCGATTGCCGCCCGTTCGATCCCAACTGGAAACTCGTTTCGTGCGCCCAGCGCGGCGGTAGACCAGCTTTGCCAGCGGACCCGCGCCCTCGATACCATCAAGCATCTCCATGCCTAAGCCTCCTATGGAAGGCTGGTTTCGACAGCGGCGCCGCTATTCCTGCGAGTTGGTGTGTCTGACCTTGCGCTCCATCATCGCCGCCAACGCTTGGATAAGCCGCTCCGCGCACTCGCGCTTGCTCATCAGTGGCAGGTTCTCGACGCGCCCATTCGCGAAGATGAAGCTGAGTCGGTTCGTGTCTACCTCGAAACCGCTATCGGGTTCCATCACATCGTTGACGGCGATTAAGTCCAAGTTTTTGCGCAAAAGTTTATTTTTGGCGCGAATGATTGCCTTATCGGTTTCCGCCGCGAAGCCTATCACAATCCGATGCTCTTTACGCTGCGCGACCTCGCCCAGAATGTCGGGGTTCGGCACGAGGTTCAGCGTCCAGCTTTGCGTGTCGCGCTTACGCTTTTTGGGCAGCGTGCGTTCGGGGCGGTAGTCGGCGACGGCGGCGGTGGCGATGAACGCATCACACTGCGCAAACTCGTTCTGCACAGCCTCGTACATCTGCAGGGCGGTCTGCACGCGGATGACCTGCGCCTGAGCGGGCGGCGTGAGCATCGTGGGACCTGTGATGAGCGTGACCTGCGCGCCGTGTGCAATCGCGGCTTCGGCGACCGCATAGCCCATCTTGCCGCTTGAGCGGTTGCCGATGAAGCGCACGGGGTCTATCGGCTCGTAGGTCGGACCTGCCGTGACCAGCACGCGCACGCCCTCCAAGTCGCGGGCAGAGAGCAGGCGTCGTGCGACGGCTTGTACAATCGTGGCGGTGTCGGCAATCTTGCCCCAGCCCTCGTCGCCGCACGCCATTACCCCGTAAGCAGGGCTGATGAACTCCACGCCACGCGCCTGTAGGGTCTGCACATGCGCTTGCGTTGCAGGGTGCGTCCACATCGCGGGGTTCATCGCGGGCGCAATCAACATCGGCGCACGAGTCGCTAAAGCAATCGTGGTGAGCATGTCGTCCGCCAGCCCAAACGCGAGACGGGCAATCGTGTGCGCCGTGGCAGGGGCAATCAGCACAAGGTCGGCGTCCTGCGCCCATCGGATATGCGCAATCTGACCTGATTCAGGCTCATCGAACACATCTATAGCCACGGGGTTGCCCGTCAGCGCCGCGAAAGTATCGGGACTGACCAATCGTGTGGCGGCTCGGGTCATCGCCACACGCACAGTATGTCCTGCGCGCATCAGCTCGCGTGCAATATCGCACGCGCGATACGCCGCTATGCTCCCCGAAACGCCTAAGAGAATGTTAGGCACATTAGGATTATACCCATCGTG
This sequence comes from uncultured Fimbriimonadales bacterium, assembly GCA_937934465.1. GTDB lineage: Bacteria > Armatimonadota > Fimbriimonadia > Fimbriimonadales > GBS-DC > GBS-DC. The sequence continues at coordinate 13,452 of CALGZO010000031.1, forward strand.
TTCGGTTTTTTACTCTCTCTATCTCTCCCACAGGAACACCCGAATGAAATCTGACTGCACTTGCTCATTGTTCAGGATGTCTTCCAACGCAAACCACTGCATAATCTCAGTCCCGCTCTGCTGCATTCGCTCCAACAGACCTTCCGTGAGCGTTTCACGGCGCAACACTTTGGCGGGACGCTGCTGGTCAGATGTCGCCTGCTCTTTCTCCACACGATTACACTCTCCCGCACAGGCACTCGTCCATAGCGCCCCATCTGTTGTGAGCTATTCCCCTTATATCGCGCCACCCAGATGGTCTCCGTTCTTAGCCCGTATGCCTCCGCCATGTCGCACAGAATCAAATCCACAGGTAGCATTTCTCCCTCGAATCGCACATTGTCGACGACCATATAAATTACAGCTCCATCCGCGCAGACACGAGACAGACTCATATAGAGCTGGGGCTTCATCGTAGGGATTCTACCTCACGGCCAGGGGTACACAGGCGTCTCCACGCCATACAGCAGCGCGAGCAGCGCCCACACCGCCGCCGAGAAGAACTCGCCGAAAATCATCCCCAGAAAGAACGGGCGCA
>CALGZO010000032.1 GCA_937934465.1 uncultured Fimbriimonadales bacterium
GCTCTCGGAAATCGCGCTCGGACTGCGCATGGGCAAGCCCGTCGTGCTTCTGGACAGTTGGCAGTTCCAGATGCGCGGCGAGCCTATCGCGGTTCCGACCGCCGCCAACGCTGAGGAGGCTGTCGCCAAGCTGTGGGAGCAACTCCCAGAGTAGCCCTGTCCCTCAACCGCGCAGTAGCGTTACCTCGTCCACATCGATGCTCTCGCGCAGGCGGAACATGACCGTGATGATGCCTAAGCCGACCGCGACTTCCGCCGCCGCCACGCCGAACACAAACAGCACGAACACATGCCCCGACACCTGCGCAAGCAGGTTCGTCTGATACCGCGCGAACGCCAAGAAACTCAGGTTCACCGCGTTCAGCATCAACTCGATGCACATGAAGATGACTATCGGGTTGCGCTTGACAACCACGCCAATCGCGCCCATTGTGAACAGGAACGCCGAGAGGATTAGATAGGCATTCAACGGCACTGCGTCCATTTCAGGAGACCCTCCTTCGCGCCAGCAGAATCGAGCCAATCACGCCCACTGTGAGCAGCGCGCCCATCAGCAGCAGCGGATACGCCCACTGCGTAAACAGCGCCAGCCCAATCACTCGCGCCGTGCCGACATCGGGGCTTGCCTGCGGCGCGCCCGGTATCATCAGCGCCAGCGATTGGGCAACCAGCGTCGCCAGTATCCCAAAACCGATAAGATACGCCAGTGGACGCTTGAGGTCGCGCTCGGACGGCATCGCGTCGGGCGAGCCGAGATTCAAAAGCATAATCACGAACAGGAACAGCACCATAATCGCGCCCGCGTACACAATCACCTGCAGCGCGCCGATGAACTGCGCCGAGAGCGTGAAGTAAATCAGCGCGAGCGTGAAGAAGTTCAGCACCAGCAGCAGCGCGCTGCGCACAGGGTTGCGCGAGAACACTACGCCGCCCGCGCTCAATATCGCCACAATCGCCAACACAAAGAACAGCAGCCGTTCGCCCACGCTATGCCTCCTTAGGTCGGTAGGGTTGCGCCTCGCGCGCCAGCGCGACCGTGCGCCGCTCGGGCTTGCGTGCGCCCACCGTCGCAAAATAGAGCGCGATTGCTACCGCATAGCCTATCAGCGACGGAACCCAACCCCAAATCATATAGACCGTCAGCAGCGCGAGGTTCACCAGCCCGACAGGGATGAGGAACCGCCAGCCGAGATTCATCAACTGGTCGTAGCGCAGGCGCAGCAGCGTCGCGCGGATCCACAAAAAGCCGAAGAACAGCCCGAACAGCTTCAGCACGAACCAGAACGGAGGCATCAGCGCGCCCGTGAGCGTCGCCAGCACGCCCCAGAAACCGCCCTGCTCGCCCAACGCCTGGATTGGCGAGAAGTTAATCGGCGCGAGATACCCGCCCAAGAAGCAGGTCGTCATAATCCCGCAGATTGCCAGAATCGCGATATACTCGCCCATGAAGAAGGCGGCGAACTTCATGCTGCTGTATTCGGTCTGGTAGCCCGCCACGAGCTCGCTCTCGGCTTCGGGCAGGTCGAACGGGGCGCGGTTCGTCTCGGCGAGCATGCAGATGAAAAAGAGCGCGCCGCCCACCAGTCCCCACGGCGTGAAGATGAGCCAGTTATGCAGAAACGGCACGACGCCCCACAGCGGCTCGGCTTGCATCTCCACAATCGTGGTCATCCGAAAGCTGCCCGACGCCAGCACCGCCGTCGCCAGCGCAAGCCCCATGCCCAGCTCGTAGCTAATCACCTGCGCCGACGCCCGCAGCCCGCCCAGCAGCGAATACTTATTGTTCGACGACCAGCCCGCCAGCAGCACGCCATACGCCGCCAGCGACGACATCGCCAAAAAGTAGAGCAGCCCAATGTCTACATCCGCCACGGGGGTCAGCAGACGGTTCGGTCCCCACGGGATGGTCGCCGCTGCCACCAACGCAGGGAACAAGGAGAGCGCAGGCGCGAGCGCCCAAATCAGCCGATCCGCGTTCGCAGGCACTATCTCCTCTTTGAAAAACAACTTCGCGGCGTCCGCCATCGGTTGGAGCAGTCCAAACGGTCCCAATCGGTTCGGTCCGATACGATTTTGGAACCACGCCAGCACGCGCCGCTCCGTCCAGATGACCACAGGCAGCACGCCCAGCAGAAAGCCCAGCATAATGGCGATACGCACAATCGCCCAGCCGAAATCTGCAAGCGTCATAAGCGTTCGGGATTATACCTGTTCCCGCGCTCTCGCAAGCAAGACGCGCCCCCCTGAATCGATGGGTTCATCGTGGAGACGCCGACGCCCCAATTCTCTTACCCAGACTTGAGAATTTCTCAGTTTTGACGGGGCAAAGCTTGACTTTTTTGAATTGCGTGGGGTATCATAAGACGCATTATGAAACCGACTCATCCGCAGCCGACGCGCTGCCCGATTTGCAGCGACAAGATGATAGTCACGCAGGTTGCCTGCGAGAACTGCGGCGTCACTATCAGCGGTCAGTTTGTAGCGAACCGCTTCAGCCAGCTCGACGCCGAGCATCTGCATTTTCTGGAGGTGTTCCTGCGCAATCGGGGCATGCTGGCAGGCGTGGAGCGCGAGTTGGGGATTAGCTACCCGACCGCGCGCAATAAGCTGGACGCGCTGCTGCTGGCGCTGGGGCTTACCCCCGCCACGGCTGAGGATTTGAACGGTCATCTTGCCGAGCAACGCCGCGAAATTCTGGATTTGCTGGAGCAAGGCGCAATCACTGCCGAAGAGGCGGCGCGCAAACTGCGCCACCTGCGTTGAAGGAGGTTTACACCTATGACCTACCGAAAGGAAACACTGCTGCGGATTCTGAACCTGATGCAGCAAGGAACCGTGACGCCCGACGAGGCGGCGGAACTCATCGACGCGCTGTATGAAACGACGCCCGAAGCGACGCCGACCGACGACGCGCACGCCAACGACGCCAATAACCCCGCACGGGGACTGCTCGACCAAATCCTGCGCGCCGCCGAAGACGCCGTGAAAGCCACAGGGCAAGCCGTGCGCAGCGTCAACTGGCAACAAATCGGACAAAGCGTGCGCCAACAGACCCAGCGCGGACTCGACGAACTGCGCAAAACCTTAGAAGAACTGGAAAAAAGCGACTGGTCCTTGGGACGGTGGGGCAAATCGGAAGCCGACTTGCAGCAAACGATGGACCTCGCGATTGTTGGGGGGCAATCGCTGTCCATCGAACTCCCCGCAGGCGATATCCATATCACTGGCGGTTTCGACGGGGGACGGGTCGAAGCCGACATCCGCCTGCGGGGAGCCAACCCGCAACACATCGAACAGGCGAAGGCAACCTATAGCCTGACCATCGAGCAGACCGAGAGCGGCGTGCGCATCACCGCGCCCGAACTCGACGGCGACCTGCAACAGAAAGTGAACCTACGCATCCAACTGCCCCGTGAGGTGAACCTACACGCGCGAGTCGAGCGCAAAGGCGACCTCGAAATCGAGAAACTGAACGGCGACCTCGACCTGCGCACCACGCACGGCGATATCCACCTGCGCCACATCCGCGGCAACGCGAAACTGGAAGCCGTGCACGGCGACGCGCGGATAACCGACCTGCAAGGCGAGCGCGTGCAAATCACCCTCATCAACGGCGACGCCTACCTGAGCGACCTGAAAGCCGAGCGAGTCGTCGTCCACGCCGCCAACGGCGATGTGGAAACCGAACGCGCCGACATCCATACTATCACAGTGGAAACCGTGCGCGGCGATATCTCCCTCGATATGCTCACGCCGATTCGGGGAGAAGTGCGCCTCACCGCAGTCAAGGGCGACATCACGGCGACGCTGCCCGACGGGAACGATTGCCGCGTGCAAATGCACACCAGCGCAGGCGACATCGAGTGCGCGCTGGAGTGCCGAGAGACGCAAGTGGACAAATACCACTACACAGGCGTTGCTGGCGACGGAAGCGGTACCCTCGCGCTGGAGACCGTTCATGGGGATGTGCGCATCCTGCTACGCGCACACACGACAGATTGAGCCAGCAACTCAAGGTGAGACCACATAGCCCCCGCGCTCGCGGGGGCTTTTTTTTCAGGTAAACTCTACGCGATGCGCGCCGCCGTGATGGACATCGGTTCCAACTCCACGCTCCTGCTGATAGGCGAGCGCGTGGGTTCGAGTTGGCGTACCCTGTTGGACACGGCTCGCATCACGCGCTTGGGCGAAGGTTTTAGCGCCCACAAGACGCTTCAACCCCACGCGATTGAGCGCACCCTCCGAGCGGTGGAGGAGTACTGCGCAATCGCTGAAGCGCACGGCGTCAGCCGCGTGGCGGCTGTCGCGACGGCGGTTGTGCGCGAGGCGCGGAATCGGCAGGCGTTCGATGAGGCAGTGCAGGCGATACTGCCGCCAACGGCGCAACTGATGATTCTCTCCGAAGCGGAGGAGGCGCGCTATAGCTTTCTCTCGGCGCTGCAAGACCCCGACCTGCATCGCCTCGCGCCTCGTACCGTCAGCGCCTCGCCGACGAGCTACGCCCCACTGCTTGCCGTCCTCGATATCGGCGGCGGCAGTGTGGAGGTCGCGCTGGGACGCACGGAGTTGGAACACTGGTACAGTTTCCCTGTGGGCGCAGGGCGCGTGCGCGAGACGCTGATGCCCAGCGACCCGCCCAGCCCGCGCGAGGTACTGAACGCCACGCGCCTGCTGGACGAGACCTTCGCACCCCTGCGCGAGCTGCCACAACCCGACCGCGTCGTCGCCGTCGGCGGCACGGGCGTGAACTTGGCGATGCTGGCGTTGGGACGCGCGGCGTTCGACCCGACCGCGGCGCACGGCGTGTGGTTCGGCGACGAGACGCCCGCCGCGCTGCTCGAACGCCTGCTGCGCCTCAGCGACGCCGAACGACGCGCCCTACCAGGCATCGAGCCTGACCGTGCGCCCCTGCTCCATGTCGGCGCGCTGATACTGGAGCGGTTGCTGTTCGCCCTGCGCCGTGAAGAGACGCAAATCAGCGCACGCGGTCTACGCTACGGCGTCCTCTGGAGCCTCTAAACCTTCACATCTAACTGCTGCCCCACGCCGTCTAACTGCTTGAGCAGCGTCGCCGCTTGCTGCTTCTGCACATCCATCACCTTGCGAGCCAAGCTGACCTGCGCCTGATTGTGTATCTGCTGCGACGCATTGGCAGGACTCATCGCGACCGGGTTCACATTCGAGATTTGCATACTGGCGATTGTCGGCGGCGCGGGCGGACGGCTTTACCCGAAGCGATACGAGGGCGCGCTACTTCCACGCGCGTAGCATCACAAACTCGCGGATTTCGGGGCGTCGTCGGGCGTCCACCTCTGCCTGCTGGGCGAGGATACGCTCTTCGTGGGACAGCGGCGGCGGATGGTGGGGCGACGCGCCTGTCGCTATCGCGCGGCTCATCGCGTATACGCGCTCGCACAAGGGATAGTACGGCAACTGCTCTATCCGCGCGAAGCCCACCTCGCGGAGCAGGCGCGTCAGCGAACGATAAGTGAACACAACCAAGTGGCGCGGGATGTCCAGCCCGACCCAGTTCTCGCGGTAGCGGGTGTGCCCCTGCGCGTCCAAGTTCGGCGTCTCAATCCAGAGCCAACCGCCTGGCTTGAGCAAGCGATGGCACGCCTGCAGCGTCGCGCGCGGGTAATGCACATGCTCAATCACATGGTTCATCGTGACGCCGTCGAACGCCTCGCGCTCGCCCTCCAAAACCTCCAATCCGCCCAGATGCACAGTGAGTCCGCGTGCGCGTGCGGTCTCGACGGCTTTGGGGTCGGGTTCGACGCCGAGAGCGCGCCAGCCTGCGCGCCGGGCGAACACCAGAAAGTCGCCGTTGCCGCAGCCGACATCGAGCAGTTTGCCTTTCGGTCGCTTGGGCAGGTGGCGTCCGCCTGCGTCCAGCAGGGCGCGATAGTCGGGCGTCAGCATCGCAGCCACGACGCCCAGCACGCTTGCAGGACGCTCGCGCATGCCGAACCGATAGTTCCGATAGCCGTTGCCCAGCATGCGGCGCAGCTTGCCCGCCCAGCCCAACTGCTCATAGGCAGGCGGCGTCGCGTGAGTGTGCGTGTAATACTCCTCGTAAAGCTTGCCGACGGCTTCGGGCGTCGGGCGCGGATTAAAATACCCCGACCCACACGCGCTGCACCGATAGAAGTCCCACTCGCCCGGCGTGTTGCGGTAAACCTTGTCGCGCAGGCTCTGATAGAGAAGCGACTGCCCCGCCTCCGCCTCACACACAGGGCAAGCGCGCAGATGTTCCAGTGAGTCTTGATTCCAGACGCTCGTCGTCACAGGCAATTCCGATGAAATGATACCGAAATTCGCACTACGGTATAATTTGGGGGATGGAGAAACGAGAGCAACAGTTTTGGAACGCACTGAAAAACCTCTTCATCGGAGTGCCTGTAGAGGGCGAATCGGGCTATATCAACCTGATGTGCATCAAGGCGCTCTACTTCGAACGCGTCTTGCGCCCCAAACTGCAAGATTTCATCAATCAGGAGCTCCAACACTTCCCGAATTTCCATGAAGAACTCTTTGATAAGCTTTACACCTTCTTCAAACGCTACTTTACCGAAAGCGGCAGTATCGGCTTTTTCTTCACCCCCTACCATCAAAGCGTCTACGAACAGGTGTATACCGACGACCGCGATGTGCTTCTCTTTTGGAAAACGCAACGGCTCTACTATGTCAAAACGGACAGGCTTTTTCAAAGTATGCAGGTCGAAATAGACGGCTTCCGCTTCTGCTTCGATGTTTCCGAGTTGAAGCATAAGAAGGCGAACGAGAAGCGGAGCCTGATTTACAAGTTCAAAGAGTGTCGCGAGGATGGAACGCTGGTCTTTGCCGTCCACTACTCGGAACGGGGGCAACAGACCAAGACAGATGACATCCGCCGCGCCATCAAGGACGCTTTCAGCTTACCACGCTATACCGATAAGATACCCTCTGAAGAGACACTGGAGCGCGCCTTCCGCACCTTCGAACGCCAAAGCGAGGTGGACTACTTCCTCTGCAAAGACGCCCGAAGCTTCCTGCGCGAGCAGTTCGACCTGTGGATGTGGCAGTACCTGTTGGGCAAACCGGGCGAAGAGGCGCAAACCGATTGGACAGAAATGCGCCTCAAGCAGCTGCAATCGCTCAAGCGCATCGCTTATCGGGTTATCGACTTCATCGCCGCCTTTGAGGACGAGTCGGTCAAAATCTGGAACAAGCCGAAGTTTGTGCTGCGCTCGAACTATGTGATAACGCTGGACAGGATACACGAGCGTTGCCCTGAGCTGGTGGAGCGAATCGCGCAACATCCGCGTTTTGCCGAGCAAATCAAGGAATGGCAGGAACTCGGCATGGTGGATTCGGCGTTCACGCGCGAGGCTCTCTGGGAAAACAATCTCATGGGCAAGTCGTTGCACCCCCGCTATCGCTTCCTGCCGATAGACACCCGCTACTTCAAGAACCTGGAACTGCAAATCCTGAGCCTCTTTGACAATCTGGACGATTCGCTGGACGGCTGGCTCATCAAAAGCGAAAACTACCAAGCGCTCAACACCATCCTGCCTAAGTTTCGAGGGAAGGTAAAGTGCATATATATTGATCCGCCTTTCAACAAGGATCAGGACGCGGACTATCATTACTCGGTGAAGTATAAAGACGCCACTTGGATAACCTTGTTAGAAAATAGGCTACGGTTGGCAAGGGAATTGCTCGAAGACATGGGAAGCATTTTCGTCCGATGTGACTATAACGGCAATATGTTTGTTAGAATGGTTATGGACGAAGTTTTCGGTGATCAGAATTTCAAAAATGAGATAGCCATAAGTCGCTCTGGCATCCAGAAGGAGGCGGAGAATAAGTTTCTGGTTGCAACGGAATCACTTTTCTTTTACGGTAAAACAGAGCAGGCAAAACCAAAGGAACTGTATGAACATCGAGAAACTAACTGGTTGCCATTCGTGCATTATCCCGGCGCAAGGCAACAAAATGAAGAGCGGGTGGTTTTCGACTACTTGCTCCCGCCACCGAAAGGGAGACATTGGGGGATTGACCAAAAACTTATAGATGAGTGGACTGAGCGCAAGTGGATTAGGCTTAGATGCAGTAGGTGCGGATATGAGCATTATGAAGGCACCTGGCAAGGATGCCCCAAATGTGATGGAGGGCAGCCTATCCCCGAGATTAAGAACCCTCCGAAAAAAGTTGATTCGAACTGGACTAACATCCAGAGCTACTCTCAAGACCCGAATTTCCCGACAAGGAATGCTGAACAGTTGCTGCAGCGTGTTATTGACGCCGCGTCAGGCAGAGGAGATATTGTGATGGACTTCTTCCTTGGCTCTGGTACAACAACGGCGGTGGCACATAAACTCGGCAGAAAATGGATCGGTGTCGAGATGGGAAAACATTTCTGGACAGTAGCTCTACCCAGAATGAAACGGGTTTTGGCGTATGATAAATCGGGCATATCGGGAGAAAATGATGTCAAGGAAAGATACAACGGGAAAAACGCTGGGGGTTTCTTCAAATACTACGAGCTCGAACAGTTTGAAGACGCGCTGCGCCAAACACGCTATCAGGACGACGACCTCTTCACCCCCCCGCAAGGAGAAGACCCATGCCAATATATCTTCCTGCGCGACCTCAAAATGACCCACGCGCTGGAGGTGAATCTGGAGCAGGGCACAGTGACGGTGGACCTGAGCAGGCTCTACGAGGACATTGAACTGGCGGAAACACTCTCCAA
>CALGZO010000033.1 GCA_937934465.1 uncultured Fimbriimonadales bacterium
CGGGGCGACGCGCCGCTGACCATCAGGGGCGTCATCAGCGGGCGCGCCCACGCCACATTCGGCATGCGCGGCGGCTCATGCCCAATATAAACGCCTGCGTAGCGCACGCCCCCCACCCGAACAGGGCGTTGAATCAGGCGCGGCTGACCCCACTCGGCTAACTGCTGCTCCGCGCGGGGGTGCAGGTTCGTCAGCATCGCCTCCAACGGCGTCACCAACGCGACAGGCTCTTTCGGGAAAATGAACCCATACGCCAGCGCGCCCAGAATCTTGCCCTCGATGTAAATCGGGCTGCCGCTCATCCCTGCAATCACCATCGCGCCGCGCTCCGTGATAGGACCGCCGCGCATCATAATCATTACCAGCGGGCGACCGAAGTTCGCCTGCTCCAACACGCCGATAACTTCTACCTCGAACCGTTCTATCTTCGTGCCTTTGAAGACCGACAGACCGTAGCCCTTCATGCCGGGCTTCACACGCGACACAGGGAACACATCGCGCATCATCGCGCGCACATCGGGGGTCTCTTGCGCAATCGCCGACACGAGTAGTCCCATCAGGCAAATTTGCCAAAACCTACGCATGGTTGCCTCCTGAGGGAATTGCTTCGTGAGCGGCGTTCAGATTCCTGCTACCAGAAGGTTTGGCAGTGGGAGGCAAGCCGTACGCCTGCGCGGAAGCCCCCTTAGTAGCTCATCACTTTCGTATTGGGCGCCATTTGTGTCTCAATCGTCTCGCGCGAGCCTTCCACAACGCCGTCGATCCAATCAGCAGGTGGGTTCATCCCTGCGCGGCGGCTGCAAGGCGTGCAAACATACACCTTCGCGCCCTTTGCCATCAGCGCTTTGAGCTGCTCCTGCGCTCGAACCAAATCGGTCGGCGGCTGCTTACGCGCCAGCATCACGCCTCGCACATTCACGAACACTACGACATCATAACCCAAGTCGCGCGCTTGCGAGGCGTAGTTCAACGCCATTTCGTTGCGCCATGCGTCGTCGGTGGTCAAGTTCAGAAAAAGCACGCCGCCGCGCTTGCTGTCTTGCGCTTGCAGCCATACTAAGCTCGCCAGCAACGCCAGCGCAAGTAGCCCAGTCCAACGCACTGTGTGTCGAGCCATCGTCATTCCCTCCTATCAGGTTAGAGTGGCGTGTTGCGTATAAGTATTATACCCACCGTGTGTGTAGTCTGGGGTATACTCACAGCGCTGTGCGGATTGCACTCAGAGGGTTGACGATGAGGCGCGGTTTTACGCTGATAGAGTTGCTTGTCGTCATCGCGATTGTCGCGATACTGGCGGCGGTGCTGTTTCCTGTGTTCGCACAGGCGCGCGAGAAGGCGCGTCAGACAGCGTGTCTGTCCAATGAGCGGCAGATGGGGCTGGCGGTGCTGATGTACGCGCACGACTACGAGGAGATGCTGCCGCCCAGTCAGCATCTAGGCGCGGGCGGGCTGTTCCCACTACTGATGCCCTATACCAAAGCGCCGCTACTCTACCGATGCCCATCCGACCCCAGCGTGAACTTCGAGCGCGCGCTGCTAGGCTATCCACCCGACTATGTGCGCAAAACCTCCTACGGCATCAACTTCTGGATGACCCCCAAATACGGCGCGTACCGCAACCTCGACTGCAGCGGCTACATCCATCTCGCCGCCATCCGCACCCCCGCCGAGACCATCTACCTCGCCGAGATGAAGGAGAACCTACTCTGGGACCACTTCCACCCCTCGATGTGGCCCACAAACTTGGATGACCCGTTCGATAATCCCTGCGGGCTGATTGACCCCGCGGAGGAGTTAGCGCAGACTTGGCACAGCGGCGGCGCGAACTACCTGTTCATCGACGGGCACGCACGATGGATGCGATTCGAGCAAACTTGGTCGCTTCAAGCCAACCATAATCTGTATGACCCAAGACGATAAGGAGGAACACCATGAGACTGTGGAGTTTAACGGCTGGACTGTTGCTGATGAGCGCGCCTGCACTGGCGCACTGGGACTTCCTGCTGGGCGTTCGGAACGGGCGCGCAGCGGTCATTCTGCCTCAACCGCACCCCCTACAGACCATGAGTCTACTGCTCGGTCAATACACCCGTGAACTGGGCATTGAGTATTACATCGACCCGAACACGAACCTCACTCATCTCTCGGGCGCGAGCATTCGTACCGTGTGGGTATCGCCCAATCTTATAGGACGACTCAATAATCAGGACATTATCTGCGCCTCCAACTGCGCGAACTACTTCACGATGAACGAGGAGGGGCACGAGCATATCCGCTTCCGCGCCGCGCAGCGTGGCATCTACATCTGGGATTTGAAAGTGGTGGATGCCACAGACATCAACGGCAACCCTGTCGCCGATATGGAGGGCGTCTATCGTATCTACTTTCGCGCGGGCAACCCGCACTACCTGTACGGCTCGGTGGACGCGCCCAACTATCAGGGCGACCTGTACGCGCTGCGCTTGACCCTGCAGCTGCGTCTGGGCAATCAGGTGGTGCAGGAGGTCAGTTTACCCCCTGCGCCCAACGCACTCCACGCCTACATGGCGAGCTTTGGGCAATCGGGCAGCTACGCCGTCGTCGCCAAGTTAGACAAGCACCTCTCGCGGCGCGTGAACCTGAACCTGCAAGGCGCAACGCTCGCCAACTGGCTGTTTCCAATCGCGGGCGATGTGAACAACGATGATGTAATCGACGACGCCGACCTGCTGCAGGTGCTGTTTGCGTTCGGCTCCGACAATGCGCAAGCCGATGTGAACGGCGATGGCGTTGTCGACGACGCTGACCTCTTAGTCGTGCTGTTCAACTTCGGCGCGAGCGGTGAGGGAACCCCGTAAAACTATGCGTCGGTACAAATGTAGATTTCCCAAAGCCACATATACCTCCGATTGCTGCGTATGCACGGCTCAAGAGAGTACGCAGGGTGGCTTCGCATGCTGCCACTGGGGAAGCAACGAATACCGATATGCTCACCCTTTTCTCTCTCGTTTGCCCATGATGCGCTCGGCGACGAGCTCGGCGGAAATCAGCGTCATCGGGATGCCGTTGCCCGGCTGCGTGCTGGCGCCCACCAAGTAGCAGTTTCCGAACGGCGTCTGCACCGAGGGGCGAAACGCTGTAGATTGGAAGAATGTGTGCGCAATCCCGAACGCCGCGCCTTGCCATAGACCCATCGCCTGCCACTCATGTGGGGTCAGCGTCTCCACGAACCGCATACACTCGCGCTTGAGACCCACGCGCGCGATGACGGTCTCCAGCACGCGCGGGGCGGCGGCGCGGGCGTCCTCGCCTGTCAGGTTCGGCGCAGGAACCAGCACATAGAGGTTCTCGCAGCCAGCGGGCGCGTCGGTCGGGTCGGTGCGATTGGAGAGGCAAGTGTAGAACGATGGGTCGCTCGGCACGCGCTGCTCCTCGAACAGTTCGCGCAGGTTCGCCTCAAAGTCGCGACTGAAGTAGACATTGTGGTGCAGTTGATGAGGCAGCGGCTCGGTGTAGCCGATATAGAACATCAGCGCGCTACAGGAGTTTTTGAAGTTGCGCTTGGCATAGGTCGTGGGAGGGAGCAGCTCGCGATAGGCGGTTGGCGCGTCGACATTCACCACCACCACATCGGCTTTCAACACCTCGCCCGATTGCAGGCGCACGCCTACCGCGCGGTCGCCCTCAATCAGCACCTCCTGCACCCGATGATTGAGATAGATACGCGCGCCCTCTTCCTGCGCGACGCGGGCGATGGCTTCGGGTAGGCGATGCATCCCGCCGCGCGGATACCACACCCCCTCGCCCGACTCCATGTAGGTTAACACGCCGTAGACCCACAGCGCGTCTTTGGGCGACAGCCCCAGATACATCGTCTGGAACGAGAAGAGCATCTGCAGGCGTGGGTCGCGCACATAGCCCGCCACGCGCTTCCAGAGGTTGCTCAGCAGCCGATGGCGCAGCAGCAACCCCACCTGATAGGGCGTGAACAGGTCGCCCAGCCCCCGATACTGCTTGCGCACGAACGCGGGTACAACCGCATGGTACATCGCGCTCAAATCGCCCATCAGGCGCAGGTAGCCCGGAACCTCGTCGGGGCTGATTTTACGGGCAATCTCGCGCGTCATGCGTGCGATATTCGGCGTGGAGTCGAACACCGTGCCGTCGCCGAAGTAGACGCGATAGGAGGGGTCAATCAGCGCGAGGTCTAAGTAGTCCTCCACGCGCCGATGCAAGTCGCCAAACAGCCGTTCGAGGGGTTCAAGCATCATGAGCAGCGTGGGTCCGGTATCGAACCGATAGCCGTCGCGCCGCAGCTCGCCGAGGCGTCCGCCGATTTGGGGACGCGCCTCGAACACCGTGACTTCACAGCCTGATTGTGCCAACCGCGCGGCAGTGGACAGCCCGCCCATCCCCGCGCCGACGATAACAACCGTTTTCATAGACGCCCAATTGTACCTGCTAAGGTATAATCCCTGTGCTATGCTACGGACGGCGAGCCACCCGTGGATGACGCGCGTGCGACCGACGGCGAGCTACACTCTGCAGGGCGCGCGTGTGGAACTGTATGTGCTGCCCCACACCAGCTTGCATCGCGTCGCCGCCGACGCGCTGATTCTGGCGACCGACGCCACGATGCGCATGACCAAAGGCTTCCGCAAGCAGCTGCGCGACTATGCAGGCTTCGACTTGGTGGAGCAGGAGGCGGTCTCGTGCGCGCCGTTGCCCCCACAAGGCGTCGCGATTACAGGCGCAGGGCGCACCAAGTTCAAGCATATCCTGCACGCGAACCTCTATGACACGCACTACACCACCGATGCGAGCCTGCAGCAGCAGGGGCTGCTGAACGCGCTGACCGTCGCCGCCGAGCGGGGCATGCAGACCGTCGCTTTCGCCGACTACACGCTGGATTTGCGACGCGCGTTGGCGGAGGAGACGGCATGGACCATCGCGCAAGCGATTGCGCAGCGTCCGAGCGGGTTGAATGCGTTCAAAATCCTCTGCACGGACGCGGTGAACGGCTGGGCGTTCCAGCAGATTCTGGGCTGGGTGAGCCAGCGCGGGTTCGAGCCGTACCGCGCGATGTACCGCATCCGCCACACGATGCTCCACGCCGCGCAAGGGGAACGCATACCTGCGCACGGGTTGTGGCGGTTCACTGAGCCGAGCCTGCGCCCCGACGACGCGCTCATCAAGCGTGGGGGGCAAGTGTTGCAGAGCAAGACGCGCGCGCTCGCGCCGATTGCGCTCGGCGACGCGACGATTACAGCGGGCGGCGCACTGCCATACCCGTTCGTGGTGCATCTTGCGGCGCTGGAGGCTGGGCGCATCCCCTCGCAGGAGACGCTCACCGCCGCCGTGCGCGCCGCGCTCTCGCTCGCTCACCACCAAAGCCTGCGCACTGTGCTTGTCCCTATGCCCAACCCACTGCAGGGCGTCTCAACCGACGAGTTCGCCCACACCGTCGCGCAGACCATCAGCGACTACCTGCACGAGCTGATTTCCAAGATTGAACGGTTCATACTGGTCGGCGCGAGCGATGCGGAGTATCGCGCGTGGCAAAGCGCAGTAGACGCCCAGCGCAACCTGCTGAGCCTGCCGCCGCTGGAGACAGCGCAGGTCTGAGCCGTACCGCCCCTCACAGCGCAGGCAGCTGCATATCGCTGCTGTGTCCGGGGAACATCTTCGCGCTGGGGTCAATCACGCTCTTGGCGTGGTTCACGGCGATGCACACCTCGCCGACGCCCGTGGCGATGAGCTTGAGCTTGCTCGGATGCGTGCAGACATCGCCTGCGGCGTAGACGCCCGGCAAGTTCGTCTGCATCTGCTCGTCCACGACAATCTGGTTGCCCTGCAGCTCCAGCCCCCAGCTCTTGATGGGACCGAGCGTCGCCACGAAGCCGAGATTGAGGATAACGGCGTCCACTGCCAGCTCACGCTCTTCTTGGGTTTTATTGTGGAAGATGACGGCGCGCTCCAGCGTGTCGTTGCCGCACAGGCGGCGCACCTCGTAGGGCGTGAGGATGGTCACGGGCGACTGGCGCAGCTCCTGCACGCTCTGCTCGTGGGCGCGGAACTCGTCGCGGCGATGGATGAGGGTAATCTCGCGCGCGATGGGGTAGAGGTTCAACGCCCAGTCCACCGCCGAGTCGCCTCCGCCCACAATCAGCAGCCGTTTGCCCGCGAACATCGACTTATCACGCACGCCATAATAGACGCCGTTGCCCTCAAATTCAGCGACGCCCTCGACATTCAGCTTGCGCGGCGCGAACGCGCCTGCGCCTGCGCATATGACCAAAGTGCGCGTGTGGTGCGCAACGCCCTTGTCGGTCGTAATCGCCCAGCCCTCGTCGGTGCGCTGCAACTGCTCCGCGCGCTCTTCCAAGCACACCGTGGGCTTGAAACGCATCGCTTGACGAATCATCTGCGCTGCGAGGTCTTTGGCAAACACTTCGGGGAAGCCGGGCATATCGTACACATACTTTTCAGGATAGAGCGCGGTGAGTTGCCCGCCTAGCTCAGGTAGACTGTCGATGATTTTGGTGCGCATGCCGCGCAGACCAGCATAGAACGCGCCGAACAACCCTACAGGACCGCCGCCGATAATCGTGATGTCATACAAATCGGTATTCATACCGCCCCAATTGTACCTGAAATACCCCCCAATTAGGACTAAAGTCCCTAACACACCTATACCCAGTAATTGTATCATGACAGTGTTGGGCGAGCGCGGCGCGCGGGGGGTGATTGAGTAGGCAGCTGCGCTGTCCGAAAAGTGCGCGATAGGGGTAGCCGAGACGCTTTTCACCCCACTGAAAGACAGGGTAAAGTCCCTGCCGTGCCTGCCAAAGCCCGAGAGGGGTCGACCAGCCTCCTCTCGGGCATTTTTGCACGCCTCGATGTTATCGCCTACTGAGGCTGTTCGAAAATTCGCCTGTTGTATGGAGAACCCCCTCCTGCAGGTTCCCCCTTGAAAAGGGGGAACCGATTTTTCTGGATTGGTTCCCCCTGCTTGCAGGGGGAACCTAAAGGAGGGGGTACCTGCCCCTGCTTGGCTATTGGCATAGGGGCGCACCTGCGTTCCATGGATGGGCATTCTGCCCAAACGATTTTCCGAACACCCTCTTACGGCGTTGACTGGGATATGGTTATGTTTCAATCCCTCACAGGTAGGCTACAAACACGATTGTCAACCCCTTGACATCCGTGTCAACCATGTTTCAATCCCTCACAGGTAGGCTACAAACAACACCGAGCCGTAGGGGGTTATCTCTTTCGCCTTGTTTCAATCCCTCACAGGTAGGCTACAAACCAGTCTTTCTACCGCCTTGCTG
>CALGZO010000034.1 GCA_937934465.1 uncultured Fimbriimonadales bacterium
CCCCCAACCCTCGCCCACGCCGTGGGCGAGGGGGTCTAAGAGGGTGAAGGTTAACACCCACTCCCAAAGTTGAACAGCGATTCCAACAAATCCGCGTCGTCCACGATGCCGTCCCCGTTCACATCCTCAGGCAAGCCGCGCCCCGTCTGACCAAACGCGAACAGCAACATCAACAAATCCGCATCATCCACGCAGCCGTTGCCGTCCACATCGCCTGGCGCACGCGCAAACGGGTTCCGTGCCACAACCACCGTCGCATCCTGTCGCCCATAGCCGAAAAGCTGACCGTTAGGCGAGAACTGGATGGAACGCACCCCTGTACCTGTTTCCCCAGTATAGGTCTGCAACAACGCGCCATCCGACACACGCCAGAGCCTGATGGTGCGATCCCCACTCCCCGACGCCAACAACGCCCCATCAGGCGAAAACGCGACGGAATAAACCCAATCCGTGTGTCCTGTGAGAGTGCGCACCAACGCTCCATCCGACACACGCCAGAGCTTGATGGTACCATCCTCACTCCCCGACGCCACCAGCCCCCCATCAGGCGAAAACGCGACGGAATGAACAAAACCCTCGTGTCCTCCTGCCATCCACACGATGTCGGGTCTGCCTTGCGCCCAGAGGATGCCTGGCACCAGCGCTAACACCAGCGCTCCGATAAACACGCTCCAACGCGCCTGAATCCCCACTATGCCTATCCGCTTCATCATCGCTTACTCCCTTCATCAGGCTCGGTACTCCTATTGTATCACATCCTTCCCCACTTTGACAACCCCCGATGGGGGAAACTTTTTTATTACACCATAGGGGTATACCCGCGCGCTTACAAGCGTCCTCTGCCCTCCCTCGCTTCGTCCAGCAGCCCCAGTTCTCGCGCGCGCAGCAACGCCCGATGCAGGCTGTTCACCTCCAACTTCCGATAAATGCGCGCTAAGTGCTTCTTGACCGTGTCGCGCGTGATGCACAACGCCGCCGCCGCCTCTTCTAAACGATCATAATCCGCACACGCCTGCAGCACGCGCCGCTCGCTAAAGGTCAGTAGTCCCTTGTCAACTACGACTCCCTGCACGGCTACCGAACCGTTCGTCGCCACCTCTATGCACGGAAGCGCACCTATCTTTTCGCGCAGGAACGCGCCCACCATCTCGTCTCGCGCCAAGATAATCACTTTGACTGTTCGCATAGGATGCCTCCTATAGACGGGTTTTGGTTTCGTGATAAGATTCGCTCTCTTTGCACGATTTCCTGCCAAGAGACCGTTTGAAGGCGGCGCGTTTCGCTGACGGCGCCGCTAACGCGCGCTAAGCGGTTCGGTGAGCGCGTTTGTTAGTACCTTGCGCACTTCGGGCGTGAGGCGTAGGGGGTATCCTTTAGGTGGAATGTTCTGGCTTGTGGCGGCGGGCGCACTGCAACGGCGACTCCCTCTCCCCCTGAAAGAGGGGGTGGAGGTGAGGGTGATTTCTCAAACACCCTCCCAAGCCCTTGCATCGATGCCCACCGTAGTGGTATAATATCCATGTGAGCCGACATAGCTCAGCGGCAGAGCGACGCACTCGTAATGCGTAGGTCGTGGGTTCGAGTCCCACTGTCGGCTCCAGTCTATTGCCGTGACCGTTCTGCAGCGCATTCTTGAGACGAAACGCGAGGAGTTGGACTCCCGACGCCGAGCAAAGCCACTGACCGAGCTGAAAGCGCGCCTGACCGATCTGCCGCCGACGCGCGGATTCCACCTCGCTCTGCGCAACGCCACGAACCCCATCGCGCTTATCGCTGAGATTAAGCGCGCCTCGCCCAGCAAAGGCGTCATTCGCGAGGACTTTGACCCAGCCGCCATCGCTGAACAGTATCACCAAGCAGGCGCGGACGCACTGAGCGTGCTAACCGACGAACCCTATTTTCAAGGTAAACCCGAAAACTTATACATCGCGCGACAAGCGGCGCCCCTGCCTGCCCTGCGTAAAGACTTCATCATCGACGAGTACCAAGTGTATGAGAGCCGTGTGTTGCAAGCCGACGCCATCCTGCTGATTGTCGCCGCCCTGCCCGACCGTAAGCACCTTCACGACTTGCGCGCACTCGCGGAGACGCTGAGTATGGATACGCTGGTGGAGGCGCATGACGAGTGGGAGCTGGAGACGGCGATAGAGTCGGGCGCAACGCTTATCGGCGTCAACAATCGTGACCTGCGCAGCTTTGAGGTCTCGCTGGAGACCACCTTCCGACTGCTGCGCTACTTCCCAGAGGGGGTCACGCGCGTGAGTGAGAGTGGAATCGAGACTGCTGAGCAGGTGCAACGCTTGCACGCTGCGGGTGTGGACGCGATACTGGTGGGCGAGACGCTGATGCGCGCGGGCGACCCTGTCGCGACCGTGCGCGAGTGGATGGACGCCTGCCGATGAGAATCGCCTTGATACACACCAACGACGCGCACAACCGCTGGAACGAGGCGTTCACCACGCGCTTGCACACGCTCAAAGTGCAACATAACGCCCTAATGTTAGACTCCGGCGACTGCATCCGCTCGGGCAATCTCGGGATTCCCGTGCGCTCCGAGCCAGCGTGGGAGTGGATGCGTCAGGCGGGATACGACGCCGTAACGATTGGCAATCGCGAGTTCCACGCGCTGCCGCTGGGGTTTCAGGCGAAGACTCGCGGCGCGCCCTGCCCCCTGCTCTGCGCCAACCTCTACGCCAAGCAAGCCGATGCGCCCCTGCCCGTGCAACCCGTGTGGCAGTGTGAGCATCAAGGCGTGCGCGTGGCGGTGCTGGGCTTGACCGTGCCGATGGTTACCCCGCGCATGAAGGCTGCCGCGCTCAGCGCGTATCTGTTCCACGCGCCGATTGAGACCGCGCGACAGTGGGTTCCGCGCCTGCGCCCAGAGGCAGATTTACTGATTGCTCTGACTCACATCGGCGTCCAGAACGACCGAAGCTTGGCGCAAGCGTGTCCCGAGATCGATATTATTTTAGGCGGGCACTCGCACACGCCCATCTTCCCCCCTGAGCAGGTGAACGGCGTGTGGGTGAGCCAGTCGCCGCCGTTTTGCAGGGGCGCGACGCTGCTGATACTGACGCGCGAGGGCGAGCGTTGGCAACTGGAAACTCGGCGCGAGGAGTTTCTCCCCGCGCCCAGCCGTTAGTTCAAGTCCATCAGCTCATCGGTTCGGGGGTCGCCGTCGCGGTCGATGTTGCCCAAGTTGCGCTGGCGATGCGGCGCGAAGCTGCTCTCCATCCGCAACGCGGGCTTGAACGCCTTCGCGTGCCCATCACACCACAACACATTCCCCATCCCGTTGTGTCTGCCGTGAAAAGTGGGATTGTCGTAGGACGGCGGCTCCAAGAAACCTGTGCCCTCAAAAACGGGCGCGCCCTGACCCCAAGTGCGCCACTGCGCGCTGTCGGCAATCCACGCCGTCTCCGCTACCGCGTTGATGCTCGCCAGCGAGACCGCTATCGGCGTGTAAGTGGGCGGGTTCGCCGGACTCAGATAAACATAGTTATAGCCGTAGCCCAGCTGCCCATACGCAAACGAGCGGTTCTCGCGGAACGAGGGGCACGCCTGGATCTCGGCGTTGCGCATGTACGGCTGGATGAAGCTGCGCTGGGTGTCTACACGCTGGTTCTGGCGGTCGACATAACCCCACCAGTAGTGCGACCAGTCGTCGTAGGCGACAGGGAACAACCGCTCGTCGTAGTCTTGGGCATATTGCAAGCCTGCCAGCCCAATCTGCCGCAGGTTGCTGAGACACGAGGTCTGACGCGCCTTCTCGCGCGCCTGTGCAAACACGGGGAACAGTATCGCCGCCAAGATGGCGATAATCGCGATTACGACCAGCAGCTCAATCAGCGTGAAGCCATATGTTCGGCTCGCTCGTGCATGTTGTACCATCATCTAATCCCTCCACATAGTGTTGACTATGTGGGCGGGACGAAATTGCGCGTGGATTTCGTAGCACGGACATTCCTGTCCGTGCTTCTGCCCTTGTAGCACGGACTATCCTGTCCGTGCGCGTGAATGCTTGGACAAGAATGTCCAAGCCACCTTAGCAATCCTGTGTGTGGCTATCGCACGGATTGGTATAATCTAAGGCGATGCAGTTCATATGGAGATGGCTGCTGTTCGCGGTCGCGTTGCACCTGACTTTCTGGAGCGGCGCGCGACTGGGCTTCGACATGCGCGCCAGCCCTAACTGGCAGGATAATCTGATTATGGCGTTGCTTTTGGGCTTGGTGAACGCCTTTATTCGTCGCGGCGTGCGCTACGCTTTGCTGCCCCTCAACTGCCTGACGCTCGGCGTTGCGGGACTACTGGTGAACACGCTGTTGTTCTGGGCGGTGTTCGCGCTCGCGCCGTTCAACTTTCGTGTGGGCAACTTTTGGGCGGCGCTCTACGGCAGTCTCGTGCTGGGGGTCATCAACGGACTGCTGAGCAATGTGTTGCTGAGCGACGACAAGGGTCGCACCCGGAGGTAGAGATGCTGGGGCGAGCGCTGCGCGGGCTGGCTATTTGGCTGGGGCTATTTATCATGCTCACGGGCGTGCATATGGGCATTTTGTACGGCGTCAACGCTGTCCGCACGCGCTATGAGGCGAGCTTAGAGACGCGGCTGGGCGCAGACGCCGTCGACCGCGAGCCGCCCTACAGCCTCAGCGAACGGTTGGTCGTGGCGTTCGATATCCAGCCCAGTCAATACTGGCAAGAGTCGCTGGCGATGAGCGCAGTGATGAGCCTGATTGTGGCGGTATTTGTGGGGATGGGCGCGTTGGTGTTCAAGAAGCGGGGCGCGGCGAAGATTGCGCTGGTCGCGCTGGTGGTCAACGGGCTAATCTTTTACTTCTTCGCGCTGCTCAGCGAGCAGATTTTCGCAGGGTATCTGTTGGGGCGTCCGAGCTCGGCGATTGCGCCTGCGATACTGGTGGGCGTCGTGCAGGGCGTCCTGAGCGCGATGGTGTTAGGGGGCGGCAAACGATGAGCGCGACGGGACGGCTGGTCGTGATTACGGGCGTCTCAGGCGCGGGCAAAACGCTCGCGTTGCAGACGCTGGAAGATGTCGGCTACTTCTGCATCGATAACCTGCCCCCGTCGCTGTTGGAGTCGCTGCGGGCGCGCGCGTTGGGGGGTCAGCGCGTGGCGGTGGTGGTGGATACACGCGCAGGCGAGCCGCTGGAGGAGGCGGAGTCGCGCTTGCTGCAGATGAAAGCCGACGGACTGCCGATAGAAGTACTTTTTTTGGACTGCGCCGATGAGGTGCTGGTGCGCCGTTTCAAGGAGACGCGCCGCCCCCATCCGCTGGCGCACTCGGAGCCGAGCCTGCCTAAAGCGCTGCGCCGAGAACGCGAACTGCTTGCCCCCCTCAAAGCCATCGCCGACCAGACGCTGGACACGACGCTATTCCGCCCGCAAGACCTGCGCGAGGCGGTGCGCCAACTCTACGGCGAGGTGAACGCTCAATCGCCTTTGCGTGTGCGCGTGGTCTCCTTCGGCTTCAAGTACGGCGTGCCCGCCGACGCCGACTTGGTGTTCGATGTGCGGTTCTTGCGCAATCCCCACTATGTGCCCCATCTCCAGCCCAAACCGGGCACGGACGCCGCCGTACGCGAGTATGTGCTAAGCGACGCCGAGACACAGGAGTTTTTGGAAATGATGCGAAACTTTCTGGCGTATCTGCTGCCCCGCTACGAGCGAGAAGGCAAGGCGTATCTGACGATTGGCGTGGGCTGCACGGGGGGTCGGCACCGCTCGGTGGTGCTGGGCGAGCAGCTCGGCGCGTGGTTCACCGAGCAAGGCTACCGCGCGACTGTAGAACACCGCGATTTGGCGCGAGGAGAAGCATAACATGGCAGATAGACGATGGCGTTGGCTGATGCCGGGCATCCGCATCAAGCGTTGGCTGATGGTCTCCAGCGTGGGCTTGCTGATTGCCTTGCTTGGGGTGTGGATGGGGCTGGGGGGTATGCCTGCCCGCTGGCTGGATACGGCGTATCGCCTCGTTGACGAGCAAATCCGCGCGGTCGCGACAACCCCACGCGCCGCACAAGCGATGCGCTGGGGCTTAGGAGGCGCGCTCATCGCTGCTGGACTGGGGGTCTGGTGGTGGGGGCTACGCTGCGCATGGCGCACGCTCGTCAGTATCTTACAGCCGCGCGCCAGTGGGCGTGTGTGGGATGTATTGTCGCGCCACTCGCTCATGATATACGGCAGGCGCGTGGTGGTCATCGGCGGCGGCACAGGACTCTCCACCATGCTGCGCGGCATCAAACGCTACACGGCGAACATCGTGGCGATTGTGACCGTGACCGACGACGGCGGCTCGTCGGGCAAACTGCGTCAGGAACTCGGCATCCTGCCTCCAGGCGACATCCGCAACTGCCTGATTGCGCTCGCGGACGCCGAGGGCGCGATGACCGCCCTGCTCCAACACCGCTTCAAAGACGACGCCGGCAACCTCAGCGGACACTCAGTGGGCAACCTGCTCATCGCCGCGATGACCCAAATCAAGGGCGACTTTGAGCAGGCAATCCAAGAGATTAGCAAGGTGTTGGCGATTCGCGGGCGCGTGTTGCCCTCCACACTTGCCCATGTAACGCTCCACGCCGAGATGGAAGACGGAAGCACGGTGGTCGGCGAGACGGCTATCGTGGAGCATCCTGCGCGTATCCGACGCCTCCACCTCCATCCGCCCGACCCGAACCCGCCTCAGGAGGCGATAGAAGCCATCAAGCAAGCCGATGTCGTCGTGCTGGGACCAGGAAGCCTGTTCACCAGCGTCATTCCGAACTTGCTTGTGCCCAAAATCGCCGACGCGCTCCGCACTACCGACGCGATTCGGATTTATGTGTGTAATGTGATGACCCAACCGGGCGAGACCGACCAGTTCACCGCCGCCGACCATGTACGCGCAATCGAGGCGCACGCGGGCGGGCGCGTGTTCGATTATGTGTTGGTGAATAGCGCCATCCCTGCCCCAGAACTGATGGAGCGCTACCGCGCCAGCGGACAGGAGCTAGTACACGCCGATACCGACCGTATTCGCCACATGGGCTACAAAGTCATCATGGGCAACTTCATCAGCCAGACCGACTATGTGCGCCACGACCCCGTGCGCCTCGCGGAGGCAATCCTGCGCTTGGCGAAATAGCGCAGCGGCTAATTGCCTTCGGGCAAACCCCATCCCCCAAAAGGGGTGTTAGGAGTAAAGGCAGTGTCTATACCTATTGTCGGGCGCAGGCACGGATTGCTTCCACGCTTTGGGGGTTCTCCAGCGCGCTGAGGTCGCCTGTCGGTTCGCCCAGGTAGGCGGCTCGGATGACACGGCGCATAATTTTCGCGTTGCGCGTTTTGGGCAGGTCGGGCACGGCGTAGACTGCCTTCGGCGTCATCGGCTTGCCCATCCGTTCTGCCGCCAAGTGCAGCAGTTCCTGCGCCAGCGCGTCGCTCCACTTGGCGTCGGGCTTCAACACGACAAAGGCTACCGCCGCTTGACCCTTAATTGCGTCGGGGACGCCAATCACGCCTGCCTCGCTGACCGCAGGATGCTCCACCAGCACGCTCTCGATTTCGGCGGGTCCGACGCGCTTGCCTGCGATTTTGAGGGTGTCGTCGGCGCGCCCCAGAATGTACCAGAACCCGTCGGCGTCCACCATGCATAGGTCGCCGTGATACCAGACATTCTCGAACCGCTGCCAATAGGTCTCCAGATAGCGTTCGGTGTCGCGCCAGAAGCTGCGCGTCATGCCGGGGTTCAAGTTGCGCACGCAGAGCAGTCCGACCTCGCCGCGCACGGGCGCGCCCGATTCGCTGAACACCTCGGCGTCGACGCCCGGTACAACGGTATTGAAGCTGCAAGGCTTGAGCGGTCGCAGCACGGTGCAGCCCAAGATACCGCCTGAAATTTCTGTGCCGCCCGAGTAGTTGATGATGGGCGCGCGCTGTTTGCCCACATGCTCCAGCGTCCACAGCCACGGCTCGGGGTTCCACGGCTCGCCTGTGGAGCCAATCAGGCGCAGGCTGGGCATTGGATGGCGACGGGCGTAATCTGCGCTCTGACGCATCAGCGCGCGGATGAGCGTCGGCGTAATCCCCAGCACGCTAATCCCGTGCTGTTCCACCATCGTCCACACGCGGTCGGGCGCAGGATAGTCGGGCGCGCCGTCGTACATAAACACTGTCGCCCCTAAAATCAGCCCGCCCATAATCAGCCACGGACCCATCATCCAGCCGATGTCGGTCAGCCAACTTATCGTGTCGCTCGGCTTGAGGTCAAACAGGTGATACATATCCTGCGCGGCTTTGATGGGGAAACCTGCGTGGACATGCAGCGCCGCTTTGGGTTTGCCCGTCGTGCCTGAGGTGTAAATCATCATACAGGGCGTCTCGCTATCGAGGGCGGGGGCTTCGTAGTCGCCGTAGTCCAGCAGGTCGGCGTAGCGCACTTCCAGCGCGGGGTCGAAGCGCAGGTCGCGTTGAGCGCGCTCGACGGTGAACACGCGCTGCACATGGGACAGTTCGCGCAGGGCGGCGAGGGCGGTCTCTTTCGCGGTCGCGACCTTGCCGCGTCGGGGGAAGCCGTCGGCGATGAACAGCCAGCGCGCCTCGGCGTCCTGCATGCGCGTGACGATTGGCTCCGCGCCGAACCCTGAGAATAAAGGCAGTGCAATCGCGCCGATACGCGAAACGGCTAACAGCGCAATCGCCGTTTCGGGCACGAACGGCAGAAACAGCCCCACGCGGTCGCCCGCCTGCACGCCCTGTCGGAGCAGTCCACGCGCGAGCGCGTTCACCTCGTGCAGCAGCTCGGCGTAGGTGTAGCGGCGCGTCTCACCCGCCTCGCCCTCCCACACCAGCGCAAGCGCGTCGCCGCGCCCCCCCTGCACATGGCGCTCCAGCGCGTTGTAGGTCCAGTTCAGCTTGCCTCCGACGAACCACCGTGCGAACGGCTTGCCCGCGCTGACATCCACCGTCTGCGCGTAGGGCGTATGCCAGTGGAAGCCGATGTCTTCAAAGAACGCTCGCCAGAACCAGTCGGGGTCGTCGATGCTCTTTTGTAGGAACGCCTCGTAGGTGGGGAGGTTGTATCGGCGCATTTGCGCCGTGAGGTTCGCCTGCGCGATAACGGCGTCGTCTGGTCGCCACGCGATAGGTAGATTCAACTCCTGCATGCTTCGTCGCCTCCGCGTAGAGGATACCTCAAACGACTTCGAGCGCAAACCCGAGTGTGCGCGTCGACCAGAGGGTATAATTTAGCCACGCTAAGCATGATGGAAGCGCGTGTAGCCGATTTCGGTACCTTTTCGATAGTGGGCGCGGATCCGCGCACAGGCGAGGTGGGTGTGGCGGTCGCCTCGAAGTTTCTGGCGGTCGGCTCTGTTGTGCCGTTCGCGCAGGCGGGCGTCGGCGCGATTGCCACGCAATCCTACGCCAACACCACTTATGGGGCGCGTGGGCTGGCACTGCTGCGCCAGAAGATAGAGCCGCGGGTAGTCATCCAGCGATTGATTCGGAGCGACTCGCAACGCGAGCAGCGTCAGGTGGGCATCGTCGACGCTCGCGGGCGCAGCGCGACCTTCACAGGCAAAAACTGCCTGCGCTGGGCAGGCGGTATCGCGGGCAAACACTTCGCGGCGCAGGGCAACATTCTCACGGGCGAAGCGGTGGTGCAGGCGATGGCGCGGGCGTTCCAAGACACTTCGGGTGAACTCGCGTTGAAGCTGATGGCGGCGTTGGAAGCGGGTGAAGCGTCGGGCGGCGACGCGCGCGGCAAGCAATCGGCAGCGATACTGGTCGCCCGCGCCAACGGCGGCTACGGCGGCTTCGACGACCGCTACATCGACCTGCGCGTGGACGACCACCCTGAGCCAATCCGCGAACTACGCCGACTGCTCACCCTGCAGCTGCGGTTCCGCCGTCAAGAGCAAGCGTTTCGGCTCTACGAGCGCAAGCAGTATCAAGCGGCGGCGCGCCTGTTCGCCGACATCATCCGCGACGCGCCCGACGACGCCAACGCCCACTACAACTACGCCTGTATCCTCGCGCTTGCCAACAGCCCCAAAGCCGCTCTACGCAGCCTCCAACGCGCCTTTGAGCTGGACAAGAACCTCGCGCGGCTCGCGACAAGCGACCCCGACCTCGCGTCGCTGCGCAACACGCCCGATTTCAAAGCCTTAATCAATCAATACCTGTAGGAGGAAACTATGCCAACCATCTATATTCCGACCGCGCTGAGACCCTATGCGGATAACCGAGCCTCGCTTAGTGTGGAGGCGTCCACCGTCGGCGAGGCGATGCAACAACTGACCGACGCCTTCCCCAAACTGCGCCAACATCTGTTCAAAGAGGATGGTCAGCTGCGCAGCTTCGTGAATCTATATTTGGGCGACGAAGATGTGCGTCATCTGCAAGGGTTGGACACGCCCCTCGCGCCCGACGCTGAACTGACGATTGTGCCGTCGGTGGCGGGCGGCAGCGCGACGACGCTCGATGCGCCTCAAGTCCGCAGCATCATCGACGACGCGCGCCTGCAAAGCGTCAGCCTCTCGCAAGAGGAGGTGCTACGCTACAGCCGCCACCTAATTATGCCCGAAGTGACGATGGAGGGTCAGCGTCGGCTCAAAGCGGCGCGCGTGCTGCTCGTCGGCACGGGGGGACTCGGCTCGCCCCTTGCGCTCTACCTCGCCGCCGCAGGCGTGGGTACTCTCGGACTCGTCGACTTCGATGTGGTGGACTACTCCAACCTGCAGCGGCAAATCATTCACTTCACCAGCGATGTCGGACGCCCCAAACTCCAGTCTGCCATCGAGAAAATTCAGGCAATCAACCCCCATGTGCATGTGATTCCGTTCGAGACGCGCCTGACCTCGGAGAACGCGCTGGAGATTCTGCGCGACTTCGATGTGATTGTGGACGGCACTGATAACTTCCCGACGCGCTATCTGGTGAACGACGCCTGCGTGCTGCTGGGCAAGCCGAATGTGTACGGGAGCATCTTTCGGTTCGAGGGTCAGGTCTCGGTGTTCTGGGCGGAGCGTGGTCCGTGCTATCGCTGTTTGTATCCGGAGCCGCCGCCGCCCGGTTTAGTGCCGAGTTGCGCGGAGGGCGGCGTGCTGGGCATACTGCCTGGGCTGATTGGGCTGGCGCAGGCGACGGAGACCATCAAACTTATCTTGGGCGTGGGCGAGCC
Source organism: uncultured Fimbriimonadales bacterium (assembly GCA_937934465.1). Taxonomy (GTDB): domain Bacteria; phylum Armatimonadota; class Fimbriimonadia; order Fimbriimonadales; family GBS-DC; genus GBS-DC. Next base: position 11,180 of record CALGZO010000034.1, read on the forward strand.
GCTGATTGGCAGGCTGCTGCTGTTCGACGCGCTCGGCATGCGCTGGCGCGAGCTGAAGCTGCGTAAAGACCCGAACTGCCCCGTGTGCGGCGAGAACCCGACCGTGCGCGAGTTGATCGACTATGTGGAGTTCTGCGGTCTGCGCGGCGAGGAGACCCCCACCGAAGCCGACGGGCTACCCAGCATCACGCCCCAAGAGCTGAAACGCCGACTGGACGCAGGCGAGCCATTAGTGCTACTCGATGTGCGCGAGCCTTATGAACTTGAAATCAGCCGCCTGCCCGAAATCAAGCACATTCGCATGGCGGAAGTGCCTGAGCGGGTGCATGAGCTCAACCCTGCCGACGAGATTGTGGTCATCTGCCGTTCGGGCGGGCGCAGCGGGCAAATAACGCGCCTGCTGCAGCAGATGGGCTATCGGCGCGTGAAGAACCTCACAGGCGGCATGAACGCCTACGCGCAAGAAGTGGACCCAAGCCTGCCTGTATATTGAGCGACGGGGGGCTACTCCAAGCGTCGCAGGAGCAGCAGCCCCCCAACGCCGAACAGCAGATTGGGCGACCACGCCGCCAGCATCGGCGGCAGGAACCCGTAGTTGCCCAGTATCTGGAACAGCAGCAGCGTGTTCCAGAACACGAACACCAGCACGATGGAGAGCAATACCCCCACGAACCCGCCCGCGCGCGCGAGCAGGAAGCTCAGCACGGGCGCACACAACGCCAACACCAAACACGCCGCTGGAACCGCCGCCTTGAGATGATAACTCACCTCCAGCTGGCGCGTATCTAACCCCATCTCGCGGTTGCGAGCAATCTGCTCGCCGAGTTGGCGCATGGTCTGCTCCTCAGGCGTCGGCGCGGCGAAAAAATCCTGCAACGCAACCTGCAGGTTAATCACCAGCCGCGCCGATTGCTGCACATCGGCGACCTTGCCGTCCGCTTGGTAGTAATGCACTGTCGGCTCGTAGAGCGTCCACACGCCGTTGTGATACTCGCCGCGCGGCGCTTGCACCAGCAGCCACTCGTTCGGCGCGCGCCGCTCGAACATCAGCACATCTTCCAGCACGACGCGCTCGCCCTGTTGCTGCGCGACGCCGATGCCCACCATGTAGTTCTGCGCCCTGATGACCGCGTTGCTGGTCAGATTCGGCACGGGAGCGAGCAGGAATATCTTGTTGCGCAACTTATTGAACTGCTGCATCGTGGGGGGCACAAGATACTCGTTCAGCGCGAAGTTCGCCAGCGAGAGCAGGACGCCTATCAGCACCATCGGCGCGAAGATACGGCGCAGGCTCACGCCCGCCATGCGCAAGATAGTAATCTCACTGTCGCGTGTGAGGCGGTTAACTGTGAGCGCAGTGCCCACCGCCGCGCCGACAGGCAGGCTCAGCACCAGCAGGTAGGGCGTGTAGTACAGCACCATCTGCAGCACTGCCGAAAGGGGCACGCCATAGTTGAAGAACCACGGCGCATAGTTGAACAGCAGATTGCCTATCAGCATCAGCAAGATGGCGAAGACGCCGATGCCCAGCGGTGTGAGCATCTCGCGCGCGATGTATCTATCCAAGCGTGTGAAGGGCGGAAGGTTCATGACGGTTGGCGTAGTACCCAGACGATTAGCCCCACCGCGAGACTAAGCGTGAGCAAGATAGCGAGCAGGGCGTTGAGTCCGATTAGTTGCTCACGCCAGAACAGGCTCAGCGCGCCGCTGCTCACCGCAATGACCCACACCCAGACGGCGCGGTGCGCCAGTTGACGCGGTATCCAGTGCCCTTTGACGAGCAGGGGGAGCATTAGTTTGTGGCAGCGTGCGCATCGCACAGCGCCGAGCGGCTGACGCGCCCCACAGTGCATGCAGGGCGTGTAGCCTAACTTCGGATGGCTCATCAGCTCGTTCTGCCACATCTGCAGGCGTCGCTTCTCGTTGGCAGCCATAACAGGGGCAGTCTGCACGGCGCGCTCCAAGTGGCAGACCGCCTGCTCCAGCAACCCATGCTTGTAGCACACTTCCGCAAGGTGGATGAGCGCGCCATAGTTTTTGGGGTCGAACTCGTAAGCATGGCACGCCTGCTCGATTATCTCGGCGTCCATCTGCGCGTGCGCCGCGCGATTGAGATAGGCGCGCGCCATCGGCAGGACGATTGCCCCGCCGCCCAGCGTGACGAGCGAGAAGAGCGCGGCGTGCGGAAAAGTATTTCGCGCGCTCGCGAACGCCAGCAACAGCGCGACCGTCGAGCCAACAGTCGCCTCACCCACCGTAATATCGCCCGTGATAGACCAGTTCACCAACAAGAATATCCAAGCCGCAGCGAGCAGCCATACCACCATCGCAGCGAACAGCGCGTCCATCGATACAAATTCTACCCCTCTGCAAGGGTATGCTTGTAGTGTGCAAATCCGCTTGAATCAGCAGGCGCGAGTCGCTTTGGAATCGGCAGTGATAACACATGGGCTGCCCCGTCCGCATAATCTGGAGGCGGCGCATCGGATGCAGACGGCAGTGCGCGAGCAGGGCGCGGCGCCGTGTGTGGTCGCTGTGATGCGCGGCGCGCCGTGTGTAGGCGTCTCGGAGGCGGAGCTGCAGGCGTTGGCAGAGTACCCCGCGCCGACCAAAATCGCGATGCACAATCTCGGCGTGGCTTGCGGGATGCGCCTCACGGGGGGCACAACCGTCGGCGCGACGGCGTACTTGGCGCACCGCGCAGGCGTCTCGGTGATGGCGACGGGCGGCATCGGCGGCGTGCATCGCGACCGCGCCGATGTCAGCGGCGACCTGCCCGTGCTGGCGCGCACGCCGATTCTCGTCGTCTGCTCAGGCGCGAAGGCGATACTGGATTTGCCCGCCACGCGCGAGTGGCTGGAGACGCACGGCGTGCCTATCGTGGGCTACCGAACCGACGAGCTGCCCGGCTTCTACACAGCGCATACGGGGCTGCGCGTGGACGCTGTTGTGCATGATGTGGACGCGCTTGTGGCGATTTGGCAGGCGCATCAGCCGTTAGGAACCGCGCTGCTGGTGGCGCAACCGCCGCCCGAAACGGACGCCATCCCACGCGCCGAGATGGACGCGATGCTCCAACAAGCCCTTGCCGAGTGCGCACAGGCAGGCGTTGTGGGCAACGCAACCACGCCTTGGCTGCTGCAGCGTATAGCGGAGCTCAGCGACGGGCGCACTGTTCGGGTGAACCTATCGCTGCTGGAAGCCAACGCGCGCCTCGCCGCGGCAGTTGCTGCTGCCTGTGTGAACGCCCGATAACTGAGGTATAATCTCACCAGCGATGGAGCCACTGTCGCCTCAAGAATATACGATTGTGGAGCGGATACTCGAAGAACTCAAAGAGCATCCGCGACTGGTCCGCCCGCTGCAGGAAGCGCTCGGCATCGTGGCGCTTCTGGGCGTGCCCGCACAACTGGACTCGCTCATACAGATTGTTGAGCAACTCCTCGCTCGCCAAGCGGAGCAGGAGAAACGATTGGAGCGCGTCGAGCAGGCTGCGCTGGAAGCCAAGCAAGCGGCTCTGGAAGCCAAGCAAGAGGCGCGCGAGGCGAAGGAAGTCGCGCTCGATGTGCGTGAACGAACTGGCAGGATAGAGCAACGCCTCGACAGAATCGAGAACGATATGGGAACGCTCAAGGGTATCGTGAAAGAAATAGAGGCGCGCAAACGGGCGCCTGCGGTGTTCGGACGGCTGTTCCGTAAAATACGCACCTACGACTTAGAGCAGTTCATGGCGATTGCCGAAGAAGAGCTGGGGCTGTCGCTTGACGACCTCATGGAGGTGCTGAACGCCGACTTTTTCGTCTCTGCCCAGCTCAGGTCGGATGGGCGTCCCATCTGGCTGGTGGTGGAGGCGTCTTGGGGCATAGGCGTCAAGGATGTCGAGCGATCCCACAACCGAGCGATGATTCTGCGTCAAGCAGGTCTGGACGCCTACGGCGCAGTGATGGGAACCAGTATCACCCGCGCGGCGCGCCAGCGCGCCCAAGAACTGAATGTTCTCGTCGCGCTGAACGGCTCGCTCTATAACGAGCAGCAGTTCCGCCCGTAAAAGTAGCAGGAGAACCTGCGCGTCTAACGAACATGGAGGTTGGTATGCGACAGACGATAGGGGCGTTGTTCTTAGCGATGGCTTGGGCGCTGGCGAGCGCGCAGACGCCTGCAGCGATGTGGCGGTTCTTCGGCAACGCCGCGCCCAATAACCCTGCGCTGCCCGGCGTAGGCAAACAGACCATCTACTACCCGTGCTTGAACCGCCTGTACGCCGTGAACATCGACGACGGCACGCTCAAGTGGCAATACCCTGCCGACGCGCCGCTCAACACCACCATCCTCGGACAGCCTATCGAGGGCGACGGACTGGTCTACATCGGCGCAAGCAACGGGAATGTGTTGGCGTTAGATACGGAGACAGGCGCGTTGCGCTGGATTTTCACCGCCGACAGCGCGCCCACCGCGCGCCCCGTGCTGGACGACAATGTGCTGTATGTTGGCACAGGGCGCGGCGAGCTGTACGCGCTCAACGCACGCAACGGGGAACCCCTGTGGCGCGAGCCGTATCGCGCCGACGACTTCATCTCGGGCAGGCTGGTCAAAGAGGGTGAGACCCTGATATTTGGCACGAATGGCGGCTTCGTGCATGCCGTCAGCACTGCTGGCGGGCGACGCCGCTGGCTGTTCCGACTGCCCGCGCCGAACTACGACCCGCAACCCGTGTTCGCCAACGGCAGCGTGTATGTGACCTCCAACGACGCAGTGATTGCGCTGAACCCCAACAGCGGCGCAGTGCGCTGGTCGCGACGGTTCAACACCGAGTTCCGCCTCGCGCCTGCCGCCAACGACGACTATATCGCCGTGCTGACGCGCGAGAACCGCTTGTTCGTGTTCGACCACCAAGGCAAAATTATCGCGGGCGACCGTGAGCCGATTGAAATGCGCTACGAACCCCTAACTGCGCCCGAAATCGTGAACGGCAAGTTGTGGCTGGCGACACGGCGCGGCACGATTCTGTGCTATTCACTGCCTGAGGGCAAGTTGGAGTGGCTTTACACTTTGCGCCCTGCCGAGGGCACGGTGGACGCTCAGAACCGACGCGTTGCGTATTTGGGGCTAAGCGGCAAGCCTGTATTTACGCCGAACGGGTTCGTCGTCGCGACGGGCGAGGGCAACCTGACGGCGTTTGGCTTTGGCTGGATCGACCAGACCGCGCCTCAAGTGGTGCGCACCTCGCCTGCGCTGGGCGAGATGCTGTCGGGTCAGCTGCCGCTGGACTTCACAGCGCGCCTGCGCGACGACGGCAGTGGGGTTAACCCAGCCAGCGTGCAGTGGCTGCTGAACGACGAGCCGCTGCCTGCCGAATACGAACCGTCGCTGGGCGAGATTACAGTGCAGCTGCGCGCGGGCGCGGCGGCGAAACCGCTGCCCGACGGACGCCACACGATGACCATCATCGCCTCCGATTGGGCAGGAAACACCCTACGCCATAGCTGGGCAATCTATATCGACAACAGCCTCCGCCGAGGACCTGCGCGACCTCAGCAGCAGCAACCTGGCGCGCCCGGCGCGCCTGGGGGACGCGGAGGAGGCGGCGGGCGTGGTCCCGACATCTAATCCGACGGCGACGGGAACCCCCGTCGCCATCCGCGCCGAGAACCTCACGAAAGAGTTCAAGCTGGCGCACCACGCCTACGCCTCGCTCAAGGGGCTACTGCTCTCGTTCCTGCCTAAGCGTGTGGAACGGCTCACCGCGCTGCAGAGCATTAGCTTCACCATCCGACAGGGCGAAACGGTAGGGCTAATCGGGCGGAACGGCTCGGGCAAAAGCACGCTGCTGGGCATCATCGCGCGCGTGTACCGTCCCACATCGGGTCGCATCGAGATTCACGGACGGGTCGCCCCGCTGCTGGAGCTGGGCGCGGGATTCCACCCCGACCTCACTGGCTTGGAGAACATCTACTTCAACGGCGTGATTTTGGGGCTGACGCGCCGCCAAGTCGCCGAGCGCGTCGCGGCGATTGTGCAATTCGCCGAACTGGAAGGCTATATCGACGCGCCCATCCGCACCTACTCTTCGGGGATGCTGATGCGCCTCGGCTTCGCCGTCGCTGCCCATGTGGACGCCGATATCCTCTTGGTGGATGAGGTGCTGGCGGTGGGCGACGCGCGGTTCCAACAAAAGTGCTACGACAAAATCCAGCAGTTCCAGCGCGAGGGACGCACGATACTTTTCGTGTCGCACGACATGGACGCTATCCAGCGCGTGGCGCAGCGCGTACTGTGGCTCGATAAGGGCGTGCTGCGCGCCGACGGCGACGCCCCCAGCGTGGTCACAGCCTACCTGAACAGCGTGCAGCAGAGCCTATAACAATTCCTTAACATTTATCGTGTATAATACACATACGGAGGCATAAACGCGAGTGCGAACTCGGAAGCCAACGGTCTCGTTTGTGCATCCCAGCGAAGAGGCGTTCGCGCGCCTGTTGGACTACTACAAGATTCGCTGGGAATATGAACCTCACACCTTCGTGCTACGCACCGACGAAGACGGCAACCCCAAAGAGTGTTTCACCCCCGACTTCTACCTGCCCGACTATAACCTCTATGTGGAGTTGACGGTGCGTCGCGCGAACATCAATCGGCGCAAGCGTCGGAAGATTGCGCTCCTGCGCGCCCTGCGCCCCGACATCGCCATCAAGTTGATGAGTCCGCGCGACTTTGAGAAATTGATGGTCAAGTACGGGGTGGAGCGCGCGCCGCGCCCTGAAGGTGAGGTATAGGTGATACGCTACGCCCTGTGCAACGAGGTACTGCGCCATCGGCAGTGGGCGGACAGCTGCGCGCTGATGGCGGCGGTGGGCTACGAGGGCGTAGAGCTCGCGCCCTTCACCTTCGCCGAGCGCGTGGAGCAGTTGGACGCCTCTGCCCGCGCGGAGATACGCCGCGTCGCCGCGCAGCATGGCTTGTCTATCGTGGGGCTGCATATGCTCCTCTGGTCGCCTGAGGGTCTCCACGCAACGCATCCCGACTTGGAAGTGCGTCAGGCGACGGCGGCGTACTTGGTGGAGCTGGCGCGTTTCTGCGCGGATGTGGGTGGACAGGCGCTGGTGTTCGGCTCGCCCAAGCAGCGCGACGCGATTGCGCCCCTAACGCCCCACGAAGCAGCGCAACTGTGGCTGGAGACCTTACAGCCTGCCCTGCGGGTGTGCGCCGAGTATGGCATTACACTGCTGTTGGAGCCGTTGCCAGAGACGAATGTGGTGCAACGGCTTGATGAGGCGGTCGCGCTGGTACAACAAGCGCGCCATCCCAACCTGCGCACGATGCTTGATGTCAAAAGCGCGCTCGCCGAAACCGCCGATGTGCCCGCGCTGATTCGTCAATACGCGCCCTACATCGCGCATGTGCACCTGAACGACTCCAACCTGCGTGCGCCGGGCTTTGGGGCGACCGATTTCGCGCCGATTATCCAAGCGTTGCGCGAGGTGGGCTACAACGGCTGGGCGTCGCTGGAGCCGTTTGACTACTATCCCGACCCCGAGACGCTGACGCGCGAATCGCTGCGGTATTTGCAGGGCTTGTAGGTTGAGACTCGCGCGTTCACACGCCCATTTGACCGTAATCGCGCAGCAGCCCAATCACCTTGCCGATGACGCGCGCCTCCTCGATGGGCGCGAAGATAGGCTCGTAGGCTGGATTCGCCGATTCCAAGCGCACTTGCCCGCGCTCGAAGAAGATGCGCTTGATGGTCGCCTCCTCGCCGATGAGCACCGCCACCAACTCGCCGTTGTAGGCGGTCTGCTGGGGCTTGATGACCACCAAGTCGCGCGGCAAGATATGCTCGCCCACCATACTGTCGCCCTTGACGCGCAGCAGGAACGCGCTCTCCACATTGCGCACCATATCGGCGGGCACGGGAATCAGGTCTTCCACATTCTCGTGGGCGAGGACAGGCGTGCCTGCGGCGATTGTACCGACCAGCGGCAAAAAGCGCACGCGCTCCTGTTCGGGCTGGTAATCGGGATGCACCACTCGGATTGAACGCGCCTGATTGCCGCGCTCGATGTAGCCCTTGCGTTGCAGCGCGTCCAAATGGAGCGTAATCCCGCGCAGGCTCTTGATAACGCCGATGCCCTGCTGAATCTCGCGAATGGTCGGCGGGTAGCCATGTTCGCGCGTGAACTGCACGATAAACTGCAATATTGCCCGTTGTGGTTTCGTCAATACTTTCGCCATATCGCCTCCTGTAGGCTGGGGAGGGGGGAGGAACCCTCCCCGTTGCTCCGCTCGGAACAGCCGATGAAACGGCGGCTCACGCCGTGTAGAATATTTTACACTATCATTTGTCTACAAGTCAAGGGGGTATTGGCGTATGCGCTTGTGGATGAGGTGGGTGACACTGGCGGTGGACGTCTGGTTGTGGGGGGGGTGGTCTGTGGGCGTGGGAGTCGTTGGAGCGTGTTTCAGGCGGGGTTGCGAGTGTGTCGGGCGTGAATGGCGTGTGATGGGGGAGTAGCGTGCGGCGCGCACAAACTCTGAACAGTCAGCCCCCTCTCCCACGCTGTGGGAGAGGGGGGTGAGGGCATTCGCTTGCTTTCCGAGACTGCCTCTTTATTGACAGTTGCCCGCGTCGCCTCGATTGGGGCAGTTGCGGCATGGGGTTCCGTTCGCGCGACGCGCGGAGATGCCCCACAGATTGAACTGGTTCTGGTAGGGACCCGGCTCGCCGACATCGAAGATACGCGCCTGCTTGCCGTCCCATGTTTGAGCGGTGCTGTTCGCGCCCTCGCGAACGCGCCCCTTCACAGTGCGTGCGTGCCCATCTACGAAGTTCGCGCCTGCCAAGCCGTTATGACGCGCCTGCAGATAGGACTGAATCGTGGTGGGCGGGCCTAATGTGCCGTCGTACAGCATCGAGGTCTCGACAGGGTACTCAATCTGCGCAAGCGCTACAGGGGGGCTTTGCGCGAGCAGTCCGGGCACATTCCCGTTCTCAAACACGCACCAGTTGAAGATGTAGCCCGAGTAGCGGAAGTTCGGAATCGGGCACACAGGCACGCCGAACGAGCCGAAGCTGCCCACCACATCGAACGCCTGCCGATCGGATGGACATAGCACGATGTCAGTGTTCTTGATGTAGGGATACATCGCGTTGTAGAGGGTGAAGATACACGGCTGGTTGTTCTGGCTGCCCAGATAGATGCTGAACGGGAACCGCTCGTCGTAGTCCTGCACATATTGCAGCACGCCCAGAGCTATCTGCTTCATGTTGTTGGTACACTGGGTCTGACGCGCCTTCTCGCGCGCCTGCGCAAACACAGGGAACAGGATCGCCGCCAAAATCGCGATGATGGCGATCACCACCAGCAACTCGATTAGGGTAAAGCCTTTGCCTCGCATAATACTTGTTAGATTCTCCTCGCAGCCCGAAAGTTCCTGCTGGATACTTTACGGGGATAGGCGAAAGTTGGTATACTTTTGATATGGCGCGACTGAAAGCGGGCGCGGCGAAGGTAGACATCACGCCCGACCTCACGAAGATACGGATTCAGTTAGGCGGCTACGGCGCGCGGCTGAACATGCCCCCACGCGGCGTGCATGACCCCATCTATGCGCGCGCGCTTGCATTAGAGTTCGGCAGCCAGCAAGCTGTGATTGTGGCGTTGGACCACCTGCTCATCCCCGGCAGCCTGACGCGCCAAGTGTTGGAAGCGACAGGGCTGCAAGCCGAGCAGCTGTTTATGAGCGCGAGCCACACGCACTGCGCGCCCGACTCGATGGGGCTGAACGAGCGGATGCGGTTTCCGCTGCCGGGCGTGGGCACATTCCTGCCGGAGTTTCTGCAGTTCACGACTGAGCGCGTGGCGCAAGCAGTTCAAGCGGCGCGCCGTGCGCTCAAGCCTGCCGCGCTGCGCCTCCACGCGGCGGAGCTGCCCAACCTCAACCGCAATCGGCGCGGACGGCGGCTGGTTGACCCCACGATGAGCGTCGCCCTGCTGGAAGATACGCGGGGTAGACCTATCGCCGCGCTGGTGGTCTACGCCGCGCACCCGACCATCTACCCCCACACGATGATGGAGGTCTCCGCCGAGTTTCCGGGCGTGCTGCAGCACATGGTGGAGCGCGAGCTGCGCGGCGCGGTCGCGCTGTACCTGAACGGAGCGCAGGGCGATGTCTCGCCAGTGGCGGATGAGGGCAAAGACGACCACGAGCGGGTGCAGCGGTATGGCGCGCAGCTCGCTCAACATGCCTTGCGCCTGATACGCGACGCCAAGCCCGCTGCGCCGAACCTACGCATGCGTCAAACCACCGCGCGCCTGCCCGAACCGCAGCCCCATCCAGAGTTTATGCAGTCGGCAGGGCGCGAATACAAAGTGCCTGAGGCGTTGTTGAAGCAGCTGGCAAGCCAGATAGTGCCTCCCAGCGCCCCCGTCAGCGCGCTCGCGCTGGGCAATCTGCTCCTGGTGGGGTTTCCAGGCGAGCCGATTAGCTCGCTGGGGCTGCAGACGCGCGAGCTGGGGCGCGAGGCAGGCATGCGCTATGTCGCCCCTGTCGCGTTGGTGAACGAGTGGATTGGCTACATCCTCACACGCCACGAATACATCAAAGGCGGCTATGAGGCGACCGTCTCCTTCAACGGAGCCGATGCGGGCGAGGCGGTCATGCAAGCGGTACGCGCAGCGGTTCCGATGCAGGTGTAGTTGGCGGCGGCGCGAACGCCGCCGCGTAGGGGTTTTACGGGGTGAAATCCGTGTCGGGCGTCACGCGCCGTGTGAAGGCAGCCAGCAGGCGCGCCGCGTTCGCCACATCGTCCAAGTGGAGCAGTTCGCACGGCGTGTGCATGTAGCGCAGCGGCACGGAGACCAGCCCTGTCGCCATGCCTGCTTTGTTGAGTTGCATGGCGTTCGCGTCGGTGCCAGTGCCGCCGCCTGCCGCCTCCAACTGGTACGGGATGCCCTCCGCCTCTGCCGACTCCACCAGCATCTCGAACACGCGCGGATTGATGTTCGCGCCGCGACAGATGACGGGTCCCTTGCCAGGGCGCATCTCGCCCACGCGCCGCTTATCAACGGTGGGGTAGTCGGAAGCGTGGGTGACATCGACAGCGATGCCGACAGGCGCGTCGACGCCGTATGCGCTCGTGCGTGCGCCGCGTAGCCCCACCTCCTCCTGCACGGTGGCAACGGCATACACAGCAGCGGTCGGGCGGTCTTCACTGAGCAGGCGCAACGCCTCCGCCACGATAAACGCGCCCATCTTGTTGTCGAACCCGCGCGCCGTCGCGAAGCCGTTCTGCAGCTCCTGAAACTCCACCGCGAAAGTTACAGGGTCGCCGATGCGCACTTTGGACTGCGCGTCGTCCTTGTCTTTCGCGCCGATGTCGATCCACAGGTCGTGCAGTTTCGGAGCTTTGTTGCGCTCCTCGTCGTCGAGCAGGTGGATAGGCTTTTTGCCGATGACGCCGGGAATTGAGCCTGACTTCGTATGCACCAGCACGCGCTGTCCGACAGGGATTACGGGGTCGTGTCCACCGATGGCGCCGAAGTAGAGGAACCCCTCGTCGGAGATGTATTTGATGATGAAGCCGATTTCGTCCATGTGTCCGGCGAACATCACGCGCGGCGCGCCCGATTCGTGTAGAGTTGCGATGGTGTTGCCCATCACATCGGTATAGACGCGCTCGGCGAACTCGCGGGTGTAGGCGCGATACACTTCTGCGGCGCGCTGCTCGTAGCCTGACGGCGACGGCGCGTTCACGATAGCCTTCAGAAACGCCAACGATTCTGCTCTCATAGGGTCTCTCCTGTTTTGCGGATGAGGGTCGCCATCTCGATGGCGCTGAGCGCGGCTTCGCTGCCTTTGTTGCCCATTTTACCGCCCGCGCGCGCCAAACCCTGCTCGAAGGTGGCGTCGGTGAGGATGCCCAGCGCGATGGGTTTGCCTGTCTCCATCATCAGTTGCATCAGCGCGCTGCAGACTGCGCTGCTGATATGTTGCGCGTGGCTGGTCTCGCCCTGCAGCACCGCGCCGAGACAGATGACGGCGTCGTATTCGTTGGAGTGGGCGCACTCGCGCGCGATGACGGGTATCTCCCAGCTGCCCGGCACAGCGTAGACATCGATGGCGTCGGGGGTTGCGCCGTGACGCAGTAGGGTCTGGACTGCGCCCTCTTTCAAGCGGTCGGTGATGAGTTCGTTATAGCGGCTCACGACAATCGCGAAGCGTAAGCCGTGCGCGCTCAGGTTGCCCTCGATATGGCTCATCGCGCTAATTTATACCTGATGGCGTCTATCGCAGTCCCTTCTCTCGGAGCAGGGCGTCAATCCACGCCTCGTCGTCCGCACGGAACGGCGGGGGCGGCGGAGGCTGCGTGTAGTCAATCACATCCCCATAACCCCCATCCTCATAACAACGCTCCACCAACCCCTGCAAGTCCACACCCACCTGACCCTCCACCAACGGCACTGGAAACACAGGCAGACGCTCACGCACCGTGCGCGGATACAACCAATAATGCTCAGGGTCGTCCGC
>CALGZO010000035.1 GCA_937934465.1 uncultured Fimbriimonadales bacterium
GTTGGGGCTACTGCGCAGCGTGCATTTTGCCCCAGTGGAGTACGGTCTGTAGCACGCCCTCGCCGCACAGGTAGAAGTTATTTAGAATTAGCCGTTCTTGGGGGGTGTGGATGCGGTCCGCGCCTGTGGGGAACACGAGGCAGTGGATGCCCTTGAGCGCGAAGGCGTTCGCGTCAGAGCCGCCGCCCGTGCGCTCCAGTTTCGCCTCGACGCCGATAGTTTTCAGCCCGACGACTGCCGCTCGCACAATCGGCGCGTCAGGTTCCAGTCGGACAGCTTCGAAGGTCTGGCTGAATTTCACCTCCACCGCGCCTTCGCCTTCGCGCGCGGCTTGCTCGCAGAGGGCTTGCCACCGTTCGCGCAGTGCGTTCACGCGCTCTGGGTTGAAACTGCGGAACTCGCCGATGAGTTTCACGCGGTCGGGCACGACATTCATCGCCTGCCCGCCCTCAATCACGCCGACATTGGCTGTCGTGTCGGCGTCGAGGCGTCCCCACTCCATCTGTGCAATCGCTCGCGCCGCCATCGCAATCGCGTTCCTGCCCTTTTCAGGCTCCGCCCCTGCATGCGCCGCCTTGCCTTGAAACACCACTTCAAATCGCCAGTGGGTAGGCGAAGCGACGAACAGCGCGCTCGGATCCTCGCGCCCGTCCACCACCAGCCCCGTGCGCGCCTGCAAGAGGCTCGTATCGAACACCTTTGCGCCCAGCAGACCCTTCTCCTCGCGCACAGTGAACACCACTTCCAGCGGCGGGTGGGGCAGGTTGCGCTCCTTCAGCGTGCGTATCACTTCCAAGATAATCGCCACACCCGCCTTGTTATCCGCGCCCAGTATCGTCTTCCCGTCCGTTCGAATCTCGTCCGCCTCGCGGATGACTTGGATGCCTTCGGTGGAGTAGACCGTATCCACATGCGCATTCAGCAGCAGGGGCGGCGCGTTCACTGTGCCTTTGAAACGGGCAAACACATTTCCGCCCGTGCCGCCAATCTGCTTGCTCGCCTCGTCGACGATGACACTCTCCGCGCCGAGCTCGCGAAGCTGCTTAGCGACGAACTCTGTCATCGCCGCCTCGTTCTCCGAACCGCTCTCGATTTTCGCCATCTCGATAAACAGCGCGGTCATCCGCTCGCGGTTCAACAGGGGCTGATAGTCGCTCGCCCACGCAACGCACCACCAGAAGCCCAGCAACAGAATCAGCCGTCTCATAGCGACGGGGATTATACCGCACTTGCATAACCATACAAACTTGTGGTATAATTGGTTCGGTGGTACCTATGCGACGACGCGGATTCACACTGATTGAACTGCTGGTTGTAATCGCGATTATCGCCATTCTGGCGGCGATTCTGTTCCCTGTGTTTGCGCAGGCGCGCGAGAAAGCGCGTCAGACCCAGTGTCTCAGCCAGAACAAGCAGATAGGCATCGCGGCGATGATGTATGTGCAAGATTACGACGAGACCTTCCCTCTCGCCGAGAACCAGCTCATTCCGCCCCCGAACTTCTGCGGCGGTGGTTATACCAGTTGTACCTCGATAGGCTACCTGTATTGGCTGCAGCCCTACTCGAAGGACAATCTCTACTCGCGCTGTCCCTCTGCGAAGCCGATTACCAATCCCGATTCGCCTGCAGGGCGGCGGTTGCTCTGCGAGGGGCGTGTTGGCTACGGCGCGGCGTACCCGTCGCCGATGGGGTTCTCGGCAGGTTGCTCGTTCCCACCGCAGGTGTTCCCACCCAGTAAAACGCAAGCGCAACTCTCCGCGCCTGCCAGCCATGTGATGGTGATGGACGCTGTGCCGTCGGGAACCTCCAGCCGCCCCCTATGGGAAAACAACGGCTTCTACATGAATGTAGTGCATTCCCCATTCCTACGCACCGAGTGGCAGCACTACGGGTTCAGCACCGTTCCAGCCTTTCCGCCTGCGTTCCACCAGCGTCCGCACGGACGCCACCAGAAGCAGGTCACAGTGACCTTTGCCGATGGGCACACCAAAGCGACTCCGTTCGAGGCGTTGTACGGGCTGCCCGAAACCGAGTGCGACCGCAACAACAATACTTTCTGTTCCACTGTAGAATACACACGCGCCCAGCGTCCCGACCTCTGGGAGAAGTGGGACTAAGCGCGTATTCTCGCAGGGGCTATGCCGCGCGGCTCTCGCTTGGAGCGTAGCCCCTGCCCATGTTTGAGCCACTGTAGGGATTGACTGCCGCGGGGAACCCCACCTCACTGCAAAATCACATTATTCGAGTTTGCGCCCTGCGTCGGGGGGTCATGGCGCAACGCCATTCGTGGCATCGATCTGTTTAGCACGGGCGTCTTGCTGACGACTGTGCTTGGACAGGACTGTCCAAGCCACCTTAGCAATCCTGTGCGTGGCTATCGCACGGATTGGTATAATCTAAGGCGATGCAGTTCATATGGAGATGGCTGCTGTTCGCGGTCGCGTTGCACCTGACTTTCTGGAGCGGCGCGCGACTGGGCTTCGACATGCGCGCCAGCCCTAACTGGCAGG
>CALGZO010000036.1 GCA_937934465.1 uncultured Fimbriimonadales bacterium
CGAGCCACTCGATGAACTGCTCAAAGCTCATCGGCTCGGTCGGCACAGGCTTGCTTGGGGCGTGGGTCATCGTCTCCATCAGGTCTCACCCAGAGTTAGTGTACCTCACTCACACAAGCCACATCCACGCGACGCACTCCAAGTCGTCTGCAGTAATCGCCTGTTGTTGGGGCGCGTTCACAGGCGGGTGCGGGCGCGCCTCTGCGAAGGCTTTGAGCCGCTGAAGCATCTGGTGCGGCTAATCCCGCGCCTCTGCTGCGAGCTTGAAGAGGGCTTGTAGCAGCATAGGCGCGTAAGGCGTTTCCAAGAGGCGGAACCAGATGTAGCCGACCACGCCGCCAGACGCGAGGCGAATAATCACTGCGCCGTCGCCCCAGTTGCGGTTCTGTGCATCGTAGAGCGTGGCGAGCGGCGTGTAGCGCGCATCGTGCGGCGCTAAGGCGCGCAGCGCGGGACGCCACCGCTGGTCGCCCCCCTCTGGAAACGGGATGGGCGCGTCCGAGACTGCCGAAACGAGCGATCGGTTCAGCCGAAACTCCAAGCCTGTCGTAGGAGGCGTCTCGAAGCCTGTGACGCCTGCTTGGGGGCGCAGTGCGCTGGCGGCAATCGGCAAGCCGAACTGCGCGGCGCGGTTCGCCTGCTTGCCGTCGGCGTAATAGAACGGGAACGGCGCGCTCGGCAACGCCAACAGTACCCCGCCCGCCTCCAGATACCTCTGCAGCGCGCGGTCCACATCGTTCGCTGTGTGGACGGTGGCTTGGTAATGCTCGCCGCCTGCGTAGACCAGCGCGGCGTAGCGATTAGGCGTCAGGCGACTGACCACATCCGTCGGCTCCACCATCATCGCCTGCAGCCCCGCATCGAGCAGCCAGAACACGGCTTCCGATTGCGCGTTGGGGAGCAGTGCAATCGTTTTATTGCGCCACAGCTGACGCAGTTGGTCAATCGCGTCGCTGCTCAGCCCAACGAGCGGCGGCGCAATACGCGGTCGCTCGCCCATCGCACGGAAGCGCGGCGCGAACTGCGCAGTGGCGCGTATCTCACGCTCGCCATGCTCCACCGACGGCTCGATCTCGCTGCCCTCGTGCCACTCGTTGAAACTGGTGATGAGCGTCCAGTCGGGGTTCAGATTCAGCGCCGCCTGCCACTGCTGGCGATAGCTCTCGCCTCCGAAACGGTCGGTGCGGACGCCGGGCGTGCGGATTTTGGTGTCGTCGTAGGCGGGGATGATTGTCGCGCAGGCGATGCGCCCGAACATGCCTGCCGTCTGCATCGCCTCGCGATAGTGTGACTCCAGCGCAGGCTGAATCGCCCCCACTGACTTGCCCTGCAGCGTCAGCACGGGGTTGTAGGTGTGGATTCCGTCGAACACGCGGACGGCGCTGCGCCCCAGCGAGTCGCCAATCGCGCACACGCCCGGAGGAAACTCCTTGCGGATGGTCTCCAGCGCCCACGCCCACTGCGCGAGGCTGAGCTGCTCCATCGCGCGGCTGTAGATAAACAGCACGGGGCGTTCTTCGATCTTCAAGTGGGCAGGGTGCGCCGCGTATCGTTGGAGGATGTAGCGCCATTCAGGCAGCACCGAGCGCGGATTGCCCAGCTCTGGCACTGCCTCGTAATACAGGCATACTTTGAGGCGGTGTTTCGCGGCGGCGTCCAGCAAGCGCGGGAGCGGTTTCTCCTCGTCAGTTCCGACGCCCCACCACGAGTAGATGAAGCCGTCCAGTTGCGCTTGGCGCGCCCACTGGCAGTGCTGTTCGATGACCTTGGGGTCGTTGGAATCGTAAGCGCCCAGCACGGGGTAGTGTGTGGAGGAGGCAATCTGTCGGCGCGCGGCGTCGACGCCCTCCCAGTGGCGCCACTTGCCCGACACTTCAGGGTTGCCGTACCATCCGTAGTAGAACGCAAGCGTCAGTTTGGGGGGCGCGCTGTAGCGGATGGTCGCGCGCGCCCGTATCGCCTCCAGCAACTCGCGCTGCGTGGGCGTCCCCTCGCGCATAACTAATACCCTATCGCTTCACCACCACAGGCACGGTGCAGAGCGAGAAGTTGCCTGTCTCGGCGGGGTAGGTGACTTCTGCGAAGAGCGCGAGGTTCGCCTCGTTGCGCGGGATGCGAGCGACCCAGTGGTCGCCCTCGCGTCGGGCGCGAACAGGCTCCCAGCGCGCGGGGCGGAAGTCGGTGTCGTTCGCGCGGCGAGCGACCCAAACTTCCACGATTTCAGGCGCTTTGTCCGTGCGCACGCGATAGATGACCTCGTTGCCTGCGATGCTGTGCGTCGCGCGCAGCTGGCTCGGAAACTCCATCTTGCCGATGCTCATCAAGTAGAACGCGCAGAGGCTGTTCACCACGCGGTCGTAGTCGCCCAGCCCGTGCCCGCCGTTCGGCACATAGAGCGCGTACTTGCGCTTGCTGGGCAGGTCATCGAAATAGAATCGCGCCGCGTCCACCGCCCAGTAAGGGTCGTTCGCGCCGTTGATGATGAGGATGGGCATCGTGTAGCGCGTCCGATAGGAGTAAGGGTCCACCCAACTGACTAACTGCCGTCCGCGCTCGGTAAGCATCTTCTCCATCAGCCCGCGCGTATAATATTCGGCAATCTGCTCGCTGTAGCGTCCCCACTGTTCCAGTTGGTGAGGCATCTGCGCGAAGAAGTTGAGGTTATCGAACACCATCGGCGCAATCGCGCGGGCGCGTTTGTCGACCGCTGCCGTGAGCCAAGTTGTCCAGCCGCGCTTCGACGCCCCCGTGATGAGGAAATCCTTGATAGTGATTTGCCACTCTTTGCGAGCGAACTCTTGCACGGCGTCCATCGCGCGCACGGCGGACTTCACCATCGGGAACAGCAGGGGCCAAGTGGCGTCGCCCGTCTCCCAGAACTGCACATAGGTATGGGCAATCAGGTTGTCTTCCACCAAGTCGGGTCGTATCAGGGGCTGGTTGGGCACATCGTGTAGCACCACGCCGATTGCCCCGATGCGTTCCGCCGCGCGCGCGATGATTTGCAGCTCGCCGCGACCGTCGCCGCTGCCCGTGATATAGATAATCGCAGTGTCGGTGTGCTTGAGCGTGCGCGGTTTGACGATGCGCACCCGATGTCGCCAAGTGAACTCACGCCACCGCTGCGAGACCATCGTCAGCTCCACGAACTGGCTCTCGCCGATTTTCGATTCGAGTGATTTCGTCCACTCGAACGGCGAGGGCGCGTTCACATACTTGGCTAAGTCGGCGTGCGCGCCTGCCCACAATCCAATCATCAACAGCCATCCTGTCAGTTGTTTCATCGTCTCCTCCGTGCCACGGTATTAGACGCCAGTTGCGTCGGTAGGTTTTGTAGGGCTACTGGGCGATTGCGCCTCTTCGCGTGCGCTGCCCTGAGCGTTTTGTATCCGCTCGATGATTGCGCTGGTGGATTGCTCAGGTTGGAAGGGCAGGATGACCACGAAGCCGCCGTGGGCTATCACTGCTTCCGATTCGGGCAAATCGCGTTCAGCGTAGTCGCCGCCTTTCGCGTAGTAGGCGGGCTGAACCATGTTCACCAGCTCGGTAGCGGTTGGCTCGGAGAAGATGGTCACATAGTCCACGCATTCCAGTCCCGCGATGAGCTCGGCGCGTTCGGCTTCGGGCACAATCGGGCGCGCGTTGCCCTTGAGTTGGCGCACCGATTCGTCGCTGTTGACGCCCACCACCAGTATATCGCCGAGCCGTCGCGCCTGCTGCAGGTAGCGCAAGTGCCCCACATGCATCAGGTCGAAACAGCCGTTCGTCAGCACGATTCTCAAGCCTGCCTCGCGCCAAGTGGGGGCGAGCTCGGCTAACTGTTCACGCGAGAGGACCTTCGACTCGGCGGCGCGCATGGCTATTGGGCAGTCTGCTCGTGAGCGGGCGGCGCGAGTTCGATTTCGAACAGTTTGCTCCAGCGTTTGCCTGTCACGAAGATGCGTTTATTCTGTCGGTCGTAGGCGATGCCGTTCAGCACATCTTCCAGTCCGCGATTGGGCGTCGGCAGCCCCTCCATGTCCACCCACGCCTTCACGACGCCCGTTTGCGGGTCGATACGGGCAATCATGTCGCTATACCAGATGTTCGCCCAGATTTCGCCCTCGATATATTCCAGTTCGTTGAGGTTCTTCACAGGTTCGCCGTTCGCACGCACCGTGATTTTGCGCACCTCCGCGAAAGTGTCGGGGTCGCGGAAGGTGATGGTCGCGCTGCCGTCGCTCATGATGAGGTGCTTGCCGTCGTTGGTCAGTCCCCAGCCCTCGCCGAAGTAGCGGAACTGCGTGAGCTGATTGAAGGTTTTTCGGTCGTACACAAAGCACACGCCGTTTTGCCAAGTGAGTTGGTAGATTTTGTCGCCGAGCAGGGTGATGCCCTCGGCGAAGAACTCGTCGGCGAGGCGATGTATCTGCACGACGCGCCCCGTGCGCAGCTCTACGCGCCGCAGCGAGGATTTCCCGTGCAGCCCCGTGCTTTCGTACAGATAGCCGTCGTGGAACTCCAGTCCCTGCGTGAACGCCTCCTTGTCGTGGGGGAAGGTGTTCACGACGCGGTAGCGGAACACGGGTATCTCGGAGTCAGGTTCGGAGCTGGGGGGCGGCGCGGTCGTATCGGCGGGCGGTTGCGACGGCGCGCTGTTGCCCGTCGTCTGACAGGCATACAGCACGAACGCCAACCCGACCGCACAACTCATCATCCACCAACGCGCCATAACGCCCATAGGATACCTCCAACGAGAGCCTGCAGGTATAATACAGCCGAGATGGCAACCATCGAACTGGTGAATCGTAAGTTTCCTGACTGGCTCAAGGTGCGCCTGCCGAAGCCTGAGAAGGTGCAACAGGTGGAGCAGATGATGCGCGACGCGCGACTGCATACGGTGTGCGAGAGCGCGCGCTGCCCCAACCTGCCCGAATGCTGGTCGAAAGGTTCGGCGACTTTTATGATTTTAGGCGACATCTGCACGCGCCACTGTGGGTTCTGCGCCATCAAGACGGGCAAGCCGCTCGCGTTAGACCCCCAAGAGCCGCAGCGACTTGCCGACGCCGCCCAGCGCATGGGGCTGAAACATATCGTGGTGACCTCCGTCGCCCGCGACGACCTGCCTGACGAAGGCGCAGGGCAGTTCGCCGCGACTATCCGCGCCTTGCACCAGACCATCCCCAACGCGATTGTGGAGGTGCTTACCCCCGATTTCAAGGCGAAACGCTGGTGCATCCAGCGCGTGGTGGACGCTGAGCCAGAGATTTTCAATCATAACATCGAGACGGTGGAACGCCTGCAGACCATCGTGCGCCCGCAAGCCCGCTACGACCGCTCGCTGCAGGTGCTACAGACCGTGAAGCAGATGAACCCCGCAATTTACACCAAGTCGGGCATTATGCTGGGGCTGGGCGAGACGCGCGAAGAGGTGCTGCAGACCATGCGCGACTTGCGTAGCGTGGGCGTGGACGCGCTGACCATCGGGCAATACCTGCGCCCGACTCAACGACACCTGCCCGTGCAGGAGTATGTCCACCCCGACCAGTTCGAGGAGTATCGCGTGTTGGGGGAGGCGATGGGCTTCCTGTTCGTCGCGTCGGGACCGTTCATTCGCAGTTCGTATAATGCGATAGCGTTCTCGCAGCGCGTGATGGCAGAGAGGCTCGCAAAAGTTGGTGCGGTGGAGAGCGCATAGCCTACTCTGGGGGCTTGGCGGGCTACTGCTGACGCTGCTGCCCGTGGGGCTGATGGCGTTGGCGGGGCTGATGTACCTATGGCAGGTCAAACTCGCTGTAGAAGACAGTTTGCCCGACGCCATCCGCGAGTACGCGCGTCGTCAAGCGGATTTAGAGGTCGCGCTCGAACGCGCCTCGCTGAGCTGGCAGGGCGTGCGAGTGGTCAACGCGGAGGTACGCACGCTCAGAGGCGAACGGCTGTTCCGCGCACGCCTCATCGAAGCGCGATTGCCCCGTAGCGGCGAACCCCTCACCCTCGAGATCGACCGCCCCGAAGTGTGGCTGCAGCGCGACCGTCGCGGCGTATGGAATATCGAGCCACTGCTGCGGCAGCCGCGCCCGCCCGAACCGACGCCCCTCACCCTGCGCGTCATCGCCCGCCAAAGCGTGGTCTACTACGACGACCTCCTGCCGCGAACGCCTGTGCGTGCGACCTTGTGGGCAGAGGAGTTCACTTACAGCCAGCCGCGCATCGGCGCATACCTGACTGTGCGCGGCGTAAGCGACGCGCTGGGCAACCTCGTGGCGCACGCGACTTCCGACGGCGCGCGCTGGCTAATAACGCTCAACGCCGACAGCGCCCGACTCACGCGCTTCAAATCCTACCTGCCCGAAACGGCGTTTGACCTGCAGGGGGCGGTCGCTCAACTGACCGCGCAGGTACTCTACGAGCCAAATCAGCCGCTGCGCGTGCAGGGCGCAGCGCGGGGCGTCGCACAGAACCCGACCTACCGCGCCAAGCCGTTGCCCCACCGCGAGGCGGAGTTCCATCTGTCGTTCACCGAGTCGGGGCTGGACGGCGTGGCGCGCACGCGCGATGGGCGGCTCGTTGCGCAGGGCATGGTGGACTGGTCGCGGTCGCCCGTGCAGTTTGCGGCGCAGGTGGAGGCGTTCGGCGACGACGCCGCGGCGTGGCTGCGCCTGCTGAGCGACGAGCCGCCCCCTGCGCAGGGCAGATACCAAGCGCGTCTGCGCATCGAGGGCGACTGGGAGAACCCAACGATTGTCGGCGCGGCGCGCCTGCAACGGCTACGCACGCCACAGGGGGACCTGACCGACCTGCGCAGCCCTGTTTACTTCGCGCAGGGGCGACTGCTGCTCCCCGATTTGAACGCCTTCTACGCTGGGCGTCCGATACGCGCCAAGCTCGCGCTGGATACGCGCCCCGAAACGCCCCAGCTCCAGCTCTACGCCGCCGTGAGCCGCCTGCCGCTGGAGCGCACGCCCGCCCTGCGCGAGCAGAACCTGAGCGGCGTGGTGGACGCCTCCATCATCGCCTACGGCGACTGGACGAACCCGATTGTAGAGGCGAACCTGTTCAGCGACGCGCTCGCCTACAACGGGCGACGCCTGGGCGGCGCACGGGCGCGTATCCGCTACGCGCACGGAAGCCTGCAAATCCCGCTCGCCATCCTGCAGGGCGCAGCTGGCGCGGCGCAAATCACGGGCGAAATCCGAGACGCGCTGACGGATGACCCACGCTTAGACCTCTCAATCGAGGCGACCGAGTTAGACCTGAACTTGCTCGCAGGGTTGCTGGGCTACGACGAGTCGCAGGCGCAGCGTGTGGATGGCGTGGGCTACCTCACGGCGCAGGTGCGCGGCAGTCTCAGCGCGCCTGAAGCCGTCGCCGAGATGGTGGTGTTCGACGGCAGGCTGGGCGACCTCGGCGCAGAGATTGCCGTGGCGAATTTGAACCTGTTGCAACGCGAGGTGCGTATCGCCGAGTTGCAAATCCTGCGCCGCGCGGCGCAACTCGTCGCCTCAGGCACAGCGACCCTGCCCGAAACGCCCGACCAGTCGCTTCAGTTCCAACTGCAGGGCAACCTCTACGAGTTCGATGTGGCGACCGTTCCTGATTGGCTGCGTCGCGAGCTGCCGATAGCAGGCGTCGCCTCAGGCGCGTTCACAGCGCAGGGCGCGCCCGAAGCGTTTACCGTGAACGCGCAGCTGAACGCCGAGAGCCTGCAGATAGAGCAAACCGTGCTGCGCGAGAATCGCGTGCAGCTGAGCGTGCGCGTGCAGAACGGCGCGACGGAGGCGACGCTGGAGAGGCTGGAATCGCAAGTAGAGGGCGGCGCGCTGACCGCGAGCGGACGATGGCGCTCCGACGGCGCGTTCGAGGCGCGCTGGCAACTCCAAGACGCGCCGCTCAGCGTGCTGACGCCTTACCTGCCTGTGGAGTATCGCCTCGCGGGGCGCGCCTCGCTCACAGGCGAAGCGTCGGGTACGCTCGAACAGCCCACACTGCAGGCGCGCCTACTTGCCGATTCGCTCGCGCTCAACGGCGCGACGCTGGGCGCGCTGGAGGCGACGCTCGAAGCCGCGCTCAAAGGGCGCGAAGCGGGCGTGCTGCGCGCCCAACTCGAACTTCAGACCCCCAGCGGCGTCGTGCAAGTCGCCGAGTGGCTCTACGACCTGGAGCAGAACGCCCTCTCGCTAACTGCCCGCGCCGACGCCGTCAGCATCGAGTGGCTGCGCCGCGTGGCGGAGGCGATACCCAACGCCGTGCCGCCCGAAGCGGCGGAGCGACTCGCGACTTTGCAGGGCGCAGTGCAGGCGGAGCTGAACTTGCAAGGCGCGCTGAGCCAGCCGACAGCGACGCTAACCCTCAACGCCGAGACGCTACAGTGGCGCGCGCAATCGCTGGGGCAGCTGAGCCTGCAGGCGCGCTGGCAGGGCGAATCGGAGGTTGTGTTGCCCCCAGACGCCGCGCCCCTCGAACGCGCCGCCGAATCGCTCCGACGCCTGCGCACCCAACGCGCCGAACTCGTTCAACTGAGATGGCAGAGCGAGACCGCCCGCTTGGAAGGGCGCGGCGTCTATACCCCCAACTCGCTCAGCGCGGATTTCGAAGTCGCGCAACTGCCCCTGCGCTGGGCGCGACTGTGGGAGCCAGCCCTGCCAGAGTTCGACGGCGCACTCGACCTCAGCCTCATCGCGCAGGGCAAGCCCGAATCGCCTGAACTGACCCTCAGCGCAACCATCAGCGACCTCACCTACGGCGACTACACCGTGGACCAAATCCTCTTCAGCCAAATCGATGTGCGCGAGGGCGCGATACGCACCGACGACGCGCTGATTCGCATGCGCAAGTACCAGGCGCGTCTTTCAGGCGAGCTGCCGTTCCACTGGTCGCCGCTGCGCGTGCCCGACGACGAGCCGATTAAGGTGCAGGCGCGCTTGCGCGAGCAACCTCTCACGATACTCAGCCTCTTCGCGCCGATTGACCCCACGCGCACGCAGGGCGCGCTGAACGCCTCTATCGAGATTACGGGCACACTTGCCAACTGGCAGCCGCGCGGACGACTCCAAATCGCCGATGGCGCGCTGGGCATCGAGAACTTGCGTACCGCGCTGCAGGAGATTGGCTTGGTGGTGGAGTTCGACGGGCGCGAGGCGCGGATAGTGCAGGCGCAAGCGCGCTCTTCGGAAGGCGGTTCGCTGCAACTAACAGGCGACATCCAACTGACCGACGAGCAGCCCGTCGCGAATGTTCGAATCGTCGCCGACGGGTTCACTGTGAACGAGCCGAAGCTGCCCGTGCTGGAGGGCAGTGCGCTGGCGGTCGTCTCAGGGACGGTGCAGGTGCAGGGCGCGCTGGCGCAGCCGCAGGTGCAGGGCGCGTTGCAGGTGCGGCGCGGCTTTCTGTATCTACCAGCCGAGTTCGCCCCACGCGAGAGCGGCGAGCCGTTGCCCCTCGACCCGCGTTTCGATGTGCGCGTCGAGGTCGCCGAAGGGTTCAACTTGCGCAACCCGAACCTCGACGCGAAGCTGGAGGGCGCGCTCCAAGTGGGCGGCGCGCTCCGTTCGCCTACGCTGTCGGGCGAGTTCAGCCTGCTCAGCGGCGTGCTGAACCTACCCACCGCACGCCTGCGCATCGAACCCGACAGCACCGCGCGACTGAACTACCCCTTCAGCAGCCCCACAGGCGAGACGATTGCCCGAATCGATCTCGATGTGCGCGCCAGCACAACCGTCGTCGCGCCTGATTTCACGGGCGACCCCGTCCGCTATCGCGTGGAGGTGGATGTGCGCGGACCGTTAGACGACCCCGAACAGCTCCAACTTACCGCGCGTTCCGACCCGCCCGGCTTGTCCGAGCAGCGCATCTTGAGCTTGCTGGGGCGCGGGCAAGTGTTGGCGGCAATCGCGCGCGGCGCGAACCCCGCCGATGTGTTTCGCGAGCAACTCGGCGATATCCTCGGCGCACAGGTGCTGCCCGGTCTCTTCGCGCCGCTGGAAGCTGGTATCGCTGAGGCGTTCGACTTGGAGCAGTTCTCGCTGGACTACACAGGGCTACGCCCCGCAAGCCTATATTTGGTGAAGAACCTCTTCAACGGCGTGGGCGTCGCGTATCGGCGCGGGATTGGCGTGGCGAATAACGAGTATCAAGTGCGCCTGTTCTACCGACTGCCGTTCCGCAACCGATTGCTGCAGCGGCTGCGCGTGGGCTTCGGATTCGATCACACCGACGCGCGATTTCTATTCATCGAGGGGAGCGTGCTGTTCCGATAGGCTACGGCGACTGCTCCAGCAGTTTGAGGGCGCGTTCCAGCGTGCCGAAATCGCGTGCGCCTTGCCACCAGAATCGAATCGCGCCTTGAGTATCAATCAGAACCGTTTGGGGTACGCCGTCGATATCGAACGCGCGGGCAATCGCGTCTGTGCCCAGCGCTTGGGGGTAACGGACGCCTTTCTCGGCGCAGAACTTTCGCAAGCCGCGCTCGCCTTCTGGCTCGTCGAACGCGACGCCGACCATCAGCACGCGCGCGCCGTAGGTCTCGTGGAACTTGGCGAAATCGGGCAGCTCCATCTGGCACTCGCCGCACCAAGTACCCCAGAAGTTGATGAGCAGCGGCTTGGGCGGGCGTCGGAGCTCGATAGTCTCGCCGTCGAGCGTGCGCAGCGTCAGGTTCGGCGCGGCGATTGTCCGCGTCGGATGGATAGGCGGCGAACGCAGGGTGGGGTACTGGCGTTGCGCGTTGTGATACCACTGGAGCCACTGGCGGCGCACTTGGGCGCGTTTTTGGGGCGGGTCGGTGTAGCGAGCGTAGAACGGCTGGTTCGTAATCGCCCGTAGCGCGCCCATCGCCATCTGCAGGGTCTGCTCGCTGGGGTCGTCGCGCAGGATGTCCATCAGCGCGGCGACGGCGCGCGGGTCGCGCATACTCTGCAGGTGTGTTATTGCCGTCTGGCGGAGCGCGGTGTCGTGGTCGGCGAGGCAGGTCATCAGCAGTTGGAACGCCTCCTCGCGCGGTTGACGGGTCGCCATCTCCGCGACGCGCAGGCGCACGGGCGAGGCGACATCGCGTAGCGCCTCGCGCAGCAGGTCGCGCGCCTCAGGCAGGTCGAGACGCGCGACGCCCTCTACCGCCGCCGTGCGAACGGCTACGGGCGTATCGGGCGAGAGATAGCGACGCAGTTCGGCGAGTTGCTGTTCGGGGGGCAGGCTCGCGAGCGCGTCGATGCGCTGCTGAGCGCGCGCCTCTTCCGCATGCGTCCGCTCGTGCGGGTCTTGCGGCTGATACAGCACCCGCACGGCAATCGCCGCGCCCAGCGCCACGAACGCCAGTAGCCACAGTCTGCTCCGTCGCATCGATTATCGATAGAGGGTGCGCACAAACGCCGTTGCGAGTGTGCCCCCGTCGCGCAGCGAGAGCGCACGCACGCGCGCCACATCCTGCGCAGGGCGGCGCACACGGGGCACAAACACCGCCACCGAGACCAGCGCGCTCTCGTTCGGCGCAATCACAGGCGTCGTCGCAGGGCGCGCCTCCGTGCGCCAACCGTTGCCGTCTACCAAAATCATATACTGCTGTGCGTACCGACTGCGATTGCGCACGAATAATCGATACTCCACTACGCGCGGGGTGGTCGCGTAGCCTGTCGTGTAGTCAGGTTCCATCACAATTCCCGATTCCGCCGTGAGTTGGAGCAGTGGGTCTTTCAAAACGCCCTCGCCCCACACCCAATCCCAAGCGGCGAGGTCGTTGCGCAGGTAGAGCTCAAAAAAGGCGGTGAGCAGGCGTCGGGTTATCTGCAGTTGCGTCGCACGGGGCAGCGAGCCGCTGTCGCAGCCGAACACGGAGGTATCTTGGAACCCACAGTGCCAACCGCCTTGTATCACGGGCAGCAGTTTCGGCGCGAAACCCGCGTTATACATGCGTAGCCCATTATTATTGAGGGGCGTGATTGTGTCTGCGCTGCCCGAAATCAGGCAGTGGGGCGCGGTCACATTCGGCGAGGCTTGAATGGCGGACGGGTTGGTCTCCGCAGCGGCGAGGTTCGCAACGGCTTTGATGCGCGTGTCTGCCGCCGCTGCCAGAATGCTCGCGCCGCCGCCCATCGAGTGCCCCGACACACCGAACCGATCGGTCGCAATCTGCCCGAACAGCGTCGACGCTGGGTCGGCGTTCTGCTGCTCCAGATAGGTGAGGCAATAACGCAAATCTTCCGAATAGGCGCGGTGGTTAGGGAACAGCTCTGACGCCGACTCGGTGGCGATGACAAAGTAGCCCCAAGAGGCGAGGTGTTCCAGAATCGAGCGGTAGCGTTCGGGGGGTTGCAAGAACCCGTGTCCGAAGCTGACGGCGGGGTAGGGCGCGCCGCTGCCGTCGTAGGGCGCGTTGTCGCCTGTCGCCGTCGCGGGATAGTAAAGTTGCGCGTTGAAGGTCGTGTTGTTCAGGCGACGCACGGTCACGCGCCGTCGCCCTGCGCGATAGACGCCTGGTGCTGCGTAGTCAGATTTCATGGCTGGCTCCTGAACTAAGTATTCTGTTGGAGCGCTTGGTAGACGCTTGCCAGCGTGTTTTCCAGCTCCTTCTGTGTTGCGGTGAGGGTAAGGTCGGCGCGGGTGCGCTCCAGCACGGCGCGGAGCGCGTCGCAGGCGCGGCGCAGCCCTGCCGTTACGGCGTCGGGATAGTCGAAGGTCACCAGCTCATCGTAGATTTCGTCCATCACGCCCAGCAGGGTCTCGGCGTGGTTCAGTTCGCCCGCGCGCAGCAGGTCCAGCACATAGCGTCGGCACTCGGATGCGGCTTCGGCGATGCCGTTGAGGTAGGCAGGAGCTTCCACGCCGAGCTCGTCGGGTTCGGGCAGCGCGTCGCCCAGCACGATGGCGTACAGCGTTTCGCCTTCCACATACTCTTTCTCGGCGTCGTGTAGGAACCCTGCGTAGTAGATGCTGGGATAGGGGCGCAGCTGCTCGCGGGCGCGGCTGATTTCGTGATGCGCTTCCGTGAGCAGTTGCCGACAGGTCTCGAACTCGTGGCGGTGCAGGCTGCGGATGGCGCGAGCGCAGAGTTGAGTCGCTTTACGGCACGCTTGTAGCCCCACCTCACGCGCTTGGTGACGCTGTTCGATCTGCTGGCGCAGCTGCTCGGCGATTTCGCTCCAGTGGTTCATAAAAGGGAGTATACCTGGCTAAACCGCTTCGGGTTCATCCAATAGTTCGAGGGTCTCCTCGCGTTTGTAGTCGCACTCGGCGTTGCTGCACACAATCTGGCGCGAGGCGGCGCGCGCTTTCACTTTCTCGACCAGCGGCGCGCGGCAGTGGGGGCAGAGTTCGCCTGTCGGTTTGTCCCAAGCGAGCAGTTGGCACTCGCGGTTGGAACAGGCGTAATACACGCGCCCCTTTTTGGACTTGCGCTGCACCACCTCGCCCGATTGACACACGGGGCAGGCGACGCCCGTCGCGCCTGCAGGGAGCGTGACTTTGCAGTCGGGGTAGCGCGAGCATGCCAGAAACTCGCCGTAGCGTCCGCTGCGCAGCACCATCGTCGCGCCGCAGGTCGGGCAGAGCCGTTCGGTCTCGATGACGGGCATCTGCACGCGCTCGTCGCTTTGCATCGCGACCGCCACCTTCTGCTGGAACGGCTGATAGAACGCGCGCACCACCTGCACCCAATCCGCTTTGCCCTCTTCTACCGCGTCCAACTCCTCTTCCATGCGCGCGGTGAACGGCACATCGAACAGGTCAGGGAAGTGTTTCACGAGGTAATCGTTCACCACCTCGCCCAGCGGCGTGGGTTTGAAGGCGCGGTTCTCCAGCGTGACATAGCCGCGCTCTTGGATGGTGGATAGGATGGCGGCGTAGGTGCTGGGGCGTCCGATGCCGTTCTGCTCCAGCGTTTTGACCAGCGTCGCTTCGGTGTAGCGTGGGGGCGGCTGCGTGAAGTGCTGCGAGGGCGTAAGCGCGAGCAGGTCGAGCAGTTCGCCCTGTTGCAGCGGGGGCAGGGGCGGCAGTTCCTCCTCGTCGCGTTCGGCGGTGTCTTTACCCTCCTTGTAGAGGCTCAGGAACCCCTCAAACAGCACCACCGTGCCCGACGCGCGGAACAGATACTCCTTCGCGCGAATGTTGACGCTGGTGACCTCCAGTTGCGCCTCTGCCATCTGGCTCGCCACGAAGCGTTTCCAGATGAGCTCGTACAGGCGGTACTGTTCGGGCGTGAGGTAGGGCTTGACATCGTTGGGCGTGCGGTTCACATCGGTGGGGCGGATGGCTTCGTGGGCGTCCTGTGCGCCGCCGCGCGTTTTGTATTGGCGGGGCTTGGCAGGCAGATACTCGGCGGGGTAGTGCGCCTGAATGAAAGTGCGCGCCATCTGCAGCGCCTCGTCCGAAAGGCGCACGGAATCGGTACGCATGTAGGTAATCAAGCCGACCGAGCCTTCGTCGCCCAAGTCCACGCCTTCATAGAGCTGCTGGGCGACTTGCATCGTGCGCTTGGCGGAGTAGCCGAGCTTGCGCGACGCCTCCTGTTGGAGCGTGCTGGTGATGAACGGCGGCGGCGGCGTGCGCTTGCGCTGACGCTTCTCCACCGATTCCACAATGTAGGTCGCGCCCTGCAGGTCGTGCAGCACGGCGTTGGCGTCGGCTTCGGTTTTGAGCTCAAGTTTCGCGTCGCCTTTCTGACGCAACTCGGCTTCGAAGGGGAAGTGTTCCTTTTTGGGGGTCAGCGTGGCGGTGATTTTCCAGTACTCTTCGGGCGTGAAGGCGCGGATTTCGCGTTCGCGTTCCACAATCAGGCGCACGGCGACGGTCTGCACACGCCCTGCGCTGAGCGGTTTGCGACCGCCGCGCGTCTTGCGCCACAGCAACGGGCTGACCTCGTAGCCGACCAGCCGATCCAGCACGCGGCGCGCCTGTTGCGCGTTCACACGGTGCATATCAATCGCGCGCGGGTTCTGCAGCGCGCGCTTTACGGCGGTGGCGGTAATCTCGTTGAACTCGATGCGCTGCGCGTTCTGCAGATGCAGCGCTTGCTGGATGTGCCAAGCAATCGCTTCGCCCTCGCGGTCGGGGTCGGTGGCAAGGTAGACCATCGGCGCGCCTTTCGTGACCGTTTGCAAGCGATTGAGCGTCTCCTTGCGTTCGGGCAAGGGCGTATAGGTCGGCTCGAAATCGTGGTTCACATCCACGCCGAGCTTCGACTTGGGCAAATCGCGTACATGCCCCATCGAGGCTTCAACCGTGTAGGCGTTGCCGAGAATCTTGGCGAGCGTGCGCGTCTTGGCGGGCGATTCGACGATAATCACCGGCTTGCCCGACGGGGCAGGCGTCGCCTTCGCTTTGGCTCGCGTGGACGCGCCCGACTTGCGCGTGGTACTCTTCGTGGAACGAGTGGTCTTCTTTGCCATAGCAACCGTCCCCTATACGGGCAAGCAATTTACCTAATCCAAAGCGGACATGTCAAGGCATATTGAGGGTGTTCGGAAAATCGTTTGGGCGGAATGCCCATCCATGGAACGCAGGCGCGCCCCTATGGCAATAGCCAAGTAGGTGCAGGTACCCCCTCCTTTAGGTTCCCCCTGCAAGCAGGGGGAACCAATTCAGAAAAATCGGTTCCCTCTGCTTGCAGGAGGAACCAACTGAGAAAAATCGGTTCCCCCTTTTCAAGGGGGAACCTGCAGGAGGGGGTTCCCCATACAACAGGCGAATTTTCGAACACCCTCCGCGACACTTGACAACAACGGCAAAGCATGCTATAATATAGTTCAGAATACGATTTCTCAGAGGGCAACGGTGACCTTACGACAGTTTGTGGACTTGACTGTGCCCCCTGCGGATGACGGAGTGTAGGAATCGATGCACAGAGGGCGAACCGTGATGCGACGAGGCTGGGCAGTGAGCATGGTCATCTTGCTGACGCTTGGGGCGGTTTGGGCAGGCGACCCCACACGCCCTGTAACCTTTCGCCTCGAACTGCAGCACCCTGCCGAGATTGTCTACCTCGCAGGCAGCTTCAACGAGTGGCAGCCTCGCGCGACGCCGATGCAGCCCGACGCCGAGAAGCGCGTCTGGACGCTCACCCTCCAGCTCCCGCCAGGCGCGCACCAGTATAAGTTTGTCGTGAACGGCACGGACTGGATGACCGACCCCCACGCGCCCGTCATCGACGACGGCAACGGCAACCTGAACTCGGTGGTGTGGGTGGAACCCGACGGCTATAACCGCCCCGCCCGCGTC
>CALGZO010000037.1 GCA_937934465.1 uncultured Fimbriimonadales bacterium
CACTTGTGCGCCGATAATCACGCCATTAGACAGCCCCATCACGCTCGCCAAGCCGCGCGTTGTGGCGTTCTCCCAGCCGCCGCTCATGAGCCACACGGCTCCACTTACTGCCAACACATCGGGTATAGCGTCGCCTGCCGCCGCGCTGATGTCCCACTGCCCCAGCAGATTGCCGTTCGAGAGATTCACACGGCACATACGCAAGCGCATCTGCTGCGCCGCCGAATCCCAGTAATCCCCCAGCAGGTACAGGCTCCCGTCGCTCGCCTGCGCGAACCGCTCCGTGCGCAGTGGGAGAACGCGCTCATAGACCGTTCCGCCTGTGTTGTTAATCGCGCGGAGGTAGGTACGCGAGTAGCCTTGCAGGATTTCGCCGACCTCGCCGTCCACGAAAATAATCAGCGTCGTGGTAGCATTCACTTGCGTCATGCCGACAGGCGTGCGATTAGCCGTAAAAGTGCTTGGCGCGCCATAACTGTTGGAGAGCAGCTGGTTCCCTGCTGAGTCGTATGCCAGTCGCGCGAAGCCAATCCCTCCGCTGCCAAAGGCATGGAGTACTTCTACCCCGCCATCTGAACGCACGGCGAGCTGGCGAACGACATCATACGTACTCAAGTCAAGCGTCGTCGACCACAGCAGGTTCCCGTCCGCCGACCAGCGCTGTACGAACGCGACGGAGTTCGTGTTCGCGCGTGTGATTGCGAGGTAGAACGAGCCATCGGGCGCGACGGCGATTGCCTCGGCATATTCGGCTTCCGTGAGTTCTCCGAAAGTGCGCATCCAGAGCAAATCCCCGTTGGGCGCGTACTTCACAATCGCCACGCTGTTGAACGCTTGCGTATCGTGGATGTAGCGTCCCGCCAGAATCAAGTTGCCCTGCGAGTCGGCGGCGGCGACTTGTGGCAGGAATCCACGCGAGTTAGGGTGCAGATACAAACGGCTCCACGCCACGCTCTGGGCGCAGGCGCAGGTCGCTATCAGAACGAGTCCCCAAAGAAAGGCGAACAGGCGCATCGTGCCTATTATAGCACAGTTTTGCCGAGCTCGCGCGAGGGTGTTCGAGAAATCGTTTGGGCAGAATGCCCATCTATGGAACGCAGGGCGCCCACGCAGGTCTGCCCCTATGAGAGAGCGCATATCCCTGTGTAGGTGCAGGTACCCCCTCCTTTAGGTTCCCCCTGCAAGCAGGGGGAACCAACTGAGAAAAATCGGTTCCCCCTTGAAAAGGGGGAACCAATTGAGAAAAATCGGTTCCCCCTGCAAGCAGGGGGAACCTGCAGGAGGGGGTTCTCCATACAACAGGCGAATTTTCGAGCACCCTCAGCTCGCGCTACTCGGCAGCAGGTGCGTCCAATCTGGGAACAGCGCGCACGACCAGCGTGGCTTGGACATTCTTGTCCAAGCACTCACGCACGGACAGCGTGGCTTGGACATTCTTGTCCAAGCAGTTCTTGTCGGCGGGGACGCCGACGCTACAGTGGCTTGGACATCCCTGTCCAAGCGTGTGTAGTCGGCAGGACGCTTTGCGACGCCAAGAAAGGCGTCGCACCTCGCTTGCGTGGCTTGGACATTCTTGTCCAAGCGTGTGTCATCGGCAGGACGCTTTGCGACGCCAAGAAAGGCGTCGCACCTGCGCTCGCGTGGCTTGGACATTCCTGTCCAAGCACTCCCCCCCTGTGGCTTGGACATTCTTGTCCAAGCACATGCACGCACGGACAGGAATGTCCGTGCTACAAGCGTGGCTCTTGTGTACGGACAGGAGTGTCCGTGCTACAAAGGTGGATGGGAGATTATAGCCCCCCACGCGCTTTGACCTGCAAGTAGTAGTTCACCAAGTTGGCGACGAGCGTGTCGGGTTCGGCGTCGATGCAGTGGACGCCCAGGCGTTCGAGGGTGCGCATCGCGGCGAGTCGATCGTTGAGCGTTTGCGTGGCGACGGCGCGGCGGTACAAATCGATGGGTTCGCGCGGCGTCTGCTGGCTTAGCGCATGTAGGCGCGGGTCAGCTACGGTAATCACGACGCACAGGTGTTGCTTGCGCAGCGCGCTAACGGCGTGTAGTAGCATCCGCGAGGCGTCGGGGTCTATCAAATCGGTGAAGAGCGCGATCAGCGAGCGTTTGCGCCACCGCTTCGCCAAGTAGGTCGCCGCGTAGAGGTAGTCCGATTCCACCAAGCGCGGTTGCGCGTCGTGTAGCGCGTCGACGAGCCTGCCCACTTGCGCTTTGCCGCGCTGGGGCGGGCTGAACAGTTCAATCTCGTCGGCGAACACCAGCGCGCCCACCTTGTCGTCCATCTGCGTCGCCACATACGCCAGCATCAGCGCAGTGTTCAGCACGGCGTCGAACTTGCGCTTGCCCTCCACTTCCGCGAGCATGTTGCGTCCTGCGTCCAGCATCAGCATCACATGCTGGCTGCGTTCGGCGCGGTAGTCGCGCACGATGGGTTTGCCGCGTCGCGCGGTGGCGTTCCAGTCGATGTGGCGGAACTCGTCGTCGGGGGTATAGTCGCGCAGGGCATCGAACTCGCTGCCCTGTCCGCGCAGGCGCAGCTGGCGAAACCCCATCTGTTGCAGGCGTCCGCGATGGCGCAGCAGGTCGTACTCGCGCATCTGCAACAGGTTGGGGTACACAGGGGCGACTTCGCGGGCGGGCAGGCGGTAATCGCGCGCGGTCAACCCGAACCGCCCCTCCACGCGCAGGAACACATCTTCGAACCGCGCCTCGCCTCGGTAGCGCGGCGCGAGGTGATATACAACTCGCACTGACTGGTCAGGCGACAGCGTGCAGCGGAACTCGCGCTGGTCGTAGTCGCAGAGCGGCGGCGGCTCGTCGCGCAACAGAGCGCGGCGCGGAGTGTCTATCATATGTTCCAAGACCAGCTCGATGCGGTTCGCTGCGCCGAGCGACAGCACGCGCTCGTGCTTGCGCTGCACCCGAAAGGCGTCTGTGCGCGGCAGCGTCAGCGCGTCCACCGCTATCGCCAGCACAGCCAGCAGGTCAATCAGCAGCGCCAGCCCCAACCAATCTGGGCGGGCGGCGCCCAAAAGAGCGACCAGCCCGCCCAATCCCAATAAAATCCAAGCGCGATAAGTGAGTACCAACGCTTAGTTGCACTCTCGTGCAGGACGGTAGCACTTACCGAGCGCGTCCTCATCCACGATACCTTGCACTTGGAACACGCAGGGGTCGGGGTTCGGGCGTCCGCAGCGACGCAGGTAGGGTCCCTCACCCAAGCACCACGGACGCGCCTCACGCAGCGAGTCGAGCGTATTGCCCGTCAGGTAGCGGTAAATGCAGTTCGGCTGCTCGCGACGCGCCTTCAGCACTTTAGAGTGTCCGTCCGCGTAGTTCACCATCAGAGTTTGCGTGTGGCGCGCTTGAATGGGAACCTCCAGCGCATCCATCCCAATCACGCTGCCGCAATTGCCGTTGAACAGGATCATCAAGTGCCCATCGAACATCATGATGGTCTCTGCGGGGAACTTCACCTCCGCTAAGCTCACGGGGTTTCGCTTGGCAGGGCAGCGATTCCAGTCAGTATTCAGGATATGCTCTCCCGAAATGGCAAGTTCGAAGTTAAACATGTAGCTAAGCTTGCCAATCTGGGAGCATTCGCCGCCGGGCGTTTGCAGCGAGCTCGCGAGCGCAAGGATACCCCCGTGTAAATCCATCGGCTGACCATCGGACGGGCAGCGCAGGATGTCCTTGTTCTTGGCATAGGGATAGGTTGCAGTGATCATGGTGTATTGGCATCGCTGCCCTGCGCTGTTGACGGCGGTGTCGTAGATGGCGAACGGGAACTTCTCGTCGTAGTCCTGCACATACATCTGCACGGCTAAGCCCCAGTTCTTGCCGTTGCTCAGACACTGGGTCTTGCGCGCCGACTCGCGCGCTTGCGCAAACACGGGGAACAGTATCGCCGCCAAGATTGCTATAATGGCGATGACGACCAACAGCTCAATCAAAGTAAAGCCTCTTCGCATAGTCTCCTCCTCGATAGTTTAGTAGACTCTGGAACCGACTCTTCGGTTCCAGAAACTGTTTCGAGTTCAGCGCAG
>CALGZO010000038.1 GCA_937934465.1 uncultured Fimbriimonadales bacterium
TCCCAACCCTGACGCCACCCCGTCGAAACAGCATCCTGAGCGGAGCGAAGGATGGGCGCCCCGGAAGGAACGGCGTCTACAAATTGATGGCCCGACTCCTCTACGGCTCCGGCCTGCGGCTGATGGCGCGCCTGCGGCTGCGCGTCAAGCACCTTGACGTCGCGTAACGACAGGGTGCGTGACGGTACGGGCATGGACGACCGGGTGACTATGGCGCCCAACAGCCTCGTTGCCCCACTACAGGTGCTCCTGCAGCAGGTGCAGCGCCGGACCGAGGAGACCGAGACACAGGCGACGGCGCCGGCCCCCCGATGCCATGAAGCACACGTCCCCGTATACCAACCGGAAGTGGACGTGGCACGATGTCGTTCCCTCAGACCGGCTGTCGGTGATCTCGCGGAGCGGCGTTGTATACTGCCATTCCCTCGCCCGGCGTGGGCCGCAAAAACCCGTCTGTCATGCAGTCCACCCATCCGGCATCCTCAAGCCGGTCACTCCTGCGCTCCTCACGTACCGGAGGTCGGTGCCGACCTCTGGTATTGAAGGCCGCGTGCGGGAGGGGCCGGCGGCGATCGAGGGTGCGCTACGACTCACATTCATGAAACTGCTCCATTGGCCTTAAGCCTAGCCTACCCCACATCAAGGCGTACGTTGTCTGCAAGCCCTAGGTCCTCCAGAATCTGGCGCAGATCCGATGTCAGGCTCCCTACCACATCGGAGTTGACCGTCACCGAGAGATCAACGCTCACTTTGAGATCAGAGCCCGACCGAAGTTTGGGCAGAAGCTTCGTCCCCAGCCGATTCCACAGCTCGGGTGGAACGGAGCCGACAAGACGGATAGTCTTCGTCTGGATTCTAGGGGTAGGTGCGGGTTCGCCTACCTGGGTCGTACTTGGCTCAGCAGACAGGGGATCTGGCCCCGCACCCAGCACTACAGGACTTGGTTGCGGTTGCGGTGCCGAAGCTGGCTCGAAAACACCCGCCTTAAGCACCTTGGCCTTGGTGAGAAGAAAGACCCCTGACTCGAAGGCGATCTCGTCGGTAGGAACCGGCTCTTTGAACCACACCCGTTCGTAGTCGCCATCTGGCTTCTGGCCTGAGGCAAGCCCGAAGTGGCCATGCCCCACGAACTCGACGATATTTTTTCGCAGGGTCGCGTCGGGGTCGAGCAGCCGCGTGAGCGAGCCGTTCAGGAAACTCTGCCGCAGGCTGGCTAGCGGCCAAGCCCCGGATGCCTTGAACGCGGGCGGCCAGTTCCGATCGAGATAGCCCGCGCTAACCGAGTCGTTGAGTAACGCCTCTGACTTGAGGACAGCAATGACCCTGCCGCATAGCGTCTCGCCGCTCGAAGTGTGCGCGGCGCCGAGGTCAATCTCCTTAAGCCCATCAGCCTCGGGAGTGGGTTGGTAAATCACTACGAACCTGTAGCCGCCCCATACCTCGTCCCTGGCGGCCTCCTCGGCAGCCTTTAGATTCGACTGGAGGTCGGCGCGGTCCGCCTGGTTGAAGTCGCCGCCCAGTGTGCCATCGGCCACTTCACGGGCGACCCGTTGCCAGGCGAGCCACAGCTCAACTTTCTCTCGCAGGTCGGGGCCCGGCTTTTTGACGCACCAGACCAGCGCTCCGGGATAGAGCCGCGGCGACTTGCCGCGCTGCCTGGTCCATTCTGCGATTTGGCGCCGCAACGAACCGTCGCTCGTCCACTCGGCCTCCGGGTCTGCGATCGCCAGCGTCAACTTCGGCGTGTCTGGCACGTCCGCGCCGTCGCGGGGGAACGGCACAACGGGAATGCCGGCGCCCCGGCGGAACTCGTTTTCGATAAGCTTGCGCATGGCGGGCTTGATCTCAGTCTCTTCGTCCAAAGAAGCGCGACGGTCGTTGACGACCTTTTTCAACGTCGGCTGGTGGCCGATCTTGAATCCATCCGAGCCCACCTTGCGGATGAAGTACGACTTGCTTTCCAGCGCAAGGGCGGCGTTGTCAATGGATGTGGTATCCATCTCGGGTTCACCCAAAGCGAAGCGCAATTCCGGCAGGTGCGCTACCCTGTCGGTCTGGCCGCCCGAGGACTCAAAAAGGATCGCGGTCCCAACGCGGCGATGGATGTCGCGCAGCGGCCCCTTGGTGCCGGCGTCCAGCGCCCGGGCGTGAGAATGTTCGCCGGCGATGTCTGCCTCGATGGCTGCAACGAGGCGGGATTCGCCGAGTTGCCCGAGGATCGTGCTGCGAAAGCCGAGGTCATGAAGCGGGGCGGATCCCAAGGTAATCAGCGGTTCGCGCCTAGCTGTGGTGAACCCGTCGCGATAGGCCCAGGCGATCCACTGGGCGAGCATCGCCAAGGTGCCGCGGGTCTGCTGGTACTGGGGAAGAGCCTGCCACTTGCGCTGAAAGACCGAGAGCGTGGACGGATGGAAGGGGTAGCCCCCTCTCACCCCGCCGCCCATTCTGCCGATAGCACCTCCGCCTGCTCCAGCACCGTTTGCGCCGCCTTCTCCAGCTTGTCGGACGGGTAGCCGTGCTTGCGCAGGATGCGCTTGACAAGCACGCGCAGGTGCGCGCGGACGTTCTCGCGCAAGGTCCAGTCTATAGTGATGTTGTTGCGCACGGTGGCGACCAGCTCGCGCGCGATCCTTCGGAGTGTCTCGT
>CALGZO010000039.1 GCA_937934465.1 uncultured Fimbriimonadales bacterium
AATAAAATATCGAGAACCCTTTACGCGAAGCACAAGCCACAAAAGTTGGCCTCATGTTCGCACTAATTGTCTGCCCTATGCACGGGCAACGTGGATTCTCATTATAATGATATACAAACACTCTGTATAAACCGCTCTTAGAGGCTGTCTAGGAAATATCCCTTGCAATCCTGCGCACCAACCACCGTACATTTGCGATCCATATCCAACACGCCTCCACCTCACATAAACCATCATAGCACCGCGACAAACGACGACAACTCAACAACCACGCAAAAGTACGCTCCACTAACCAACGCCGCGACAACACCACAAATCCAGAACCCCCCTCACGCACGCTACAGTCCAAAGCCACCTCCCACTTCCCCAACAACCATTCCAGCAATCCCTCACGGTCATACGCCCCGTCAGCAATCACTATCTGCACCGAACTCATCTGCGATAACACCGCGTCCATCACCTCATACGCCCCCTGCGCGTCTGATACATCCGCAGGCGTCACCAAAACCCCCAAGACACTGCCTCGCGAATCCACCACTATGTGCCGCTTACGCCCCTTGACTTTCTTGCCTGCGTCATACCCGCGCGCCCCCCTTTTTGCGTGGTCGGCACGCTCTGACTGTCTATCGCCACTTGCTGGGGGTCACCTCGCTTGGCTTGGCGACGGTCAAGGCGGTTCAACGCCTGCGCTACTTGGGACCAAATCCCTAACTGCTGCCACCGTCGGAAGTGGTAATAGACCGTTTTCCAGGGGGGCAGGTCGTGGGGGAGTTGTGCCCACGCACAGCCTGTGGTGAGCACATAGAGGATAGCGCACACGATGTCATAGAGGCTGTAGCGTCGGGGTGCGCCGCGATGTTTACGCTTGCGTTGGTAGAGCGCTTTGCGCAGGATAGGTTCTAGGATAGCCCACTGTTGGGGCGTCAGGTCAGACGGGTAGGGTTTTCGCTGGCTCATAGCCTGATTATACCACATTCGCTTTCCTAGATAGCCTCTAAGTGTTTTGGCGATTGTATCAGTAACGATGGGTGTATCGATGTTCATCTACGCCTATTATCATCTTGACAACACCACACTCAAGTCAGGTATAATGGATTGGCTCAAAAAACGGGAACTTATGCGCTGCAGCCGAAGTATCAATTGCTGTAGCAGCAGTGCGAATCAGCCAATAATAACCTTTGGAGGACACTGATTATGGGCAAGGTTGTAGGAATCGACTTAGGTACAACGAACTCGGTGATTGCCGTGCTGGAAGGCGGCGAGCCAGTGGTGATTCCGACGGCGGAGGGCGGACGCCTGTGTCCGTCTGTGGTCGGCTTCACCAAAACAGGCGAACGGCTCGTGGGCGCGCCTGCCAAACGCCAAGCGGTGGTCAACCCCGAAAACACTATCTTCTCTATCAAACGCTTCATCGGGCGACGCTACGACGAGGTGGAAGAGGAGCGCAAGCGCGTGCCGTACAAGGTCGTCGCCGACAGCAAGGGCGACGCCTCCGTGCATATCCCCGCGATCGACAAAACGCTGCGCCCCGAAGAGATTTCGGCAATCGTGCTGCAGAAACTCAAAGCCGACGCCGAAGCCTACCTGGGCGAGAAGGTCGACGCCGCAGTTATTACCGTGCCTGCCTACTTCAACGACGCGCAGCGCACCGCCACCAAAAACGCAGGCGAAATCGCAGGGCTGAAAGTGTTGCGCATCATCAACGAGCCGACCGCCGCCGCACTCGCTTACGGACTGGACAAAAAATCCAACGAAACTATCCTGGTGTTCGACCTTGGCGGCGGAACCTTCGATGTGTCGATACTCGAAGTGGGCGACGGTGTGTTCGAGGTGAAGTCCACCTCAGGCGATACACACCTCGGCGGCGACGACTTCGACCAGCGCATCGTCGACTACCTCGCCGATGAGTTCAAAAAAGAACACGGCATCGACCTGCGCCAAGACCGACAGGCGTTGCAACGGCTCAAGGAAGCCGCCGAACGCGCCAAGATCGAACTCTCCAGTGTGACGACCACCACTGTCAACCTGCCGTTCATCACGGCGGACGCGAGCGGACCCAAGCACCTCGACATGACGCTGACCCGCGCGAAGTTCGAAGACCTCTGCGCCGACCTGTTCGAGCGGCTCAAGGGACCCATCTTCCGCGCGCTGGAAGATGCAGGGCTGAAAGCGAGCGA
Organism: uncultured Fimbriimonadales bacterium; assembly: GCA_937934465.1. GTDB lineage: Bacteria > Armatimonadota > Fimbriimonadia > Fimbriimonadales > GBS-DC > GBS-DC. The sequence goes on from CALGZO010000039.1 coordinate 2,178, forward strand.
CATCGACGAGGTGGTGCTGGTGGGCGGCTCCACACGCATCCCGAAAGTGCAGGAGATGGTGCAGCAAATCACGGGCAAGGAGCCGCACAAGGGCGTGAACCCCGACGAGGTGGTCGCCGTCGGCGCGGCGATTCAGGCAGGCGTACTCGCAGGCGAGGTCAAGGACATCGTGCTGCTCGATGTCACGCCGCTCTCGCTCGGTATCGAGACCAAAGGCGGCATCTTCACCGTACTCATCCCGCGCAATACCACCATCCCGACGCGCAAGGGCGAAATCTTCACCACCGCCGCCGATGGGCAGACCAGCGTGGAGGTGCGCGTGTATCAGGGCGAGCGTCCGATGGCGCGCGACAACAAACTGCTGGGCGTGTTCCACTTGGACGGCATCCCGCCCGCGCCTGCTGGCGTGCCCCAAATCGAAGTGAGCTTCGATATCGACGCGAACGGCATCATGCAGGTCGCTGCGAAAGACTTGGGTACAGGGCGTCAGCAGAGCATCCGCATCACTGGCTCTACGAACCTCAGCCGTGAAGAGGTGGAGCGCATGGTGCGCGAGGCGGAGGCGAACGCCGAACGCGACCGCCAACTGCGCGAGCAAGCCGAACAGCTCAACCGCGCCGAACGGCTCGCCATCGAGACCGAGCGTTTGCTCAAGGAGCAAGGCGAGCAGATTAGCGCGAGCGACCGCGAACGCGCCGAGAGCCTCATCCGCGACATCCGCGAGGCTATCCAACAGCAGAACGCCGAACGCGCCATCAGCCTGATGAGCGAACTGGAGAGCCTTACCTACCGCATCACTGAGCAGCTCTATCAGCAGCGCACCGCAGGCTACGCCAGCGACGCAGGCGCAACCGCAGGCGCGACCAGCAGCGCCCAGAGCGGCGACGATGTGATCGACGCCGAATACCGCGAGGAGAAATAACCGTAGCACGGACATTCCTGTCCGTGCTACCTCTCGTAGCGTCGGCGTCCCGCCGACGAACTTTGAGGGAGTGATACACGATGCGCGATTACAAAGACTACTACCAGATTCTGGGCGTCTCGCGGAACGCCGACGAGAAGGAAATCAAGTCGGCGTACCGCAAGCTCGCGCGCAAGTATCACCCCGATGTCAACCCTGGCGACAAAGCCGCCGAAGAGAAGTTCAAGCAAATCAACGAAGCCTACCAGGTGCTGTCCGACCCTGAGAAGCGCGCGGCGTACGACCGCTACGGCGAGCAGTGGCAAGCCTACCAGCGCATGCGCGAGCAGTACGGCGAGAACTTCCAACCCGGCGGGTTCGAGTCGCCGTTCGGCAGCTTCCAAGAGTTCATCGAGAACCTGCTGCGCGGCGGCGGCTTCGAGGACAGCCTGCGTGTGCAGCGCACACCACGCGACATCGAACAGACGCTTGAGATTAGCCTCGAAGACGCCATTCGCGGCGCGACGCGCACGATTCAACTAAGCCTTGAGGAGCCGTGCGAGACCTGCAACGGCACGGGCGTCGCACCGAACCGCCGACAGACCTGCCGCGCGTGTGGCGGCGCAGGGCGTCGCCGATTCGGCATGTTCGGCTTGGAGATGCACTGCGACGAGTGCGACGGCACAGGCGTCGTCGGCGCGCCTTGCCCCACCTGTCGCGGGCGCGGAACCGTGCGGCGCACGCGCACGCTGACCGTCAATATCCCTGCGGGCGTAACGGAGGGACAACGCCTCCGGCTCGCAGGCGAGGGCGCCGCAGGCGCGAACGGCAAGCGCGGCGACCTCTACCTGCGCCTCAAACTCCGACCCGACCCGCGCTACGAACGCCAAGGCGACGACCTCTACACCGAAGTAGACATCGACTATCTGACGGCAATCTTGGGCGGCGAAGTGAGCGCGCCTACCCCCCACGGCGCGGTGCAGATGAAAGTGCCGCCCGGCACCCAAAGCGGCACGCGGTTCCGACTCGCGGGCAAGGGGCTGCCGCTGGGCAAAGGCAAAATCGGCGACCTGTATGTGCGCGCCCGTATCACCGTGCCCAAACGCCTCTCGCCGCGCGAGCGTGAACTGCTCGAAGCGCTGCAGCGACTGCGTACATCCCAGGAGGTGAAAGTATGAAGCAGGAGCAGAAGCGTCCCTCCGAAGAGCCTGTGTACCTGATTAGCGTCGCCGCGCGCATGTGCGGATTGCACCCCCAAACGCTCCGCCTCTACGAGCGGCTGGGGCTCATCCAACCGCACCGCGTGGGCAACAGCAAGCGGCTCTACTCGGAAGCCGACATCGCCCGCCTGCGCCGAATCCAACGGCTCACACAACAACTCGGCGTGAACCTCGCAGGCGTGGAAATCATCCTGCGCCTGCTGGAGCGTATCGAACAGATGAACAACGAAATGGCGGAAGTAGTCGCCCAAACCAACATGCGTATCCTGCAACTCATCCACGAACACAACCTGCCTGTAGAACCGCAGATGCTGTTGATACGCTTCGAACGCTACGATGACGACCTCGACTGAGTTCCTCTCGGACAGCCCCGCCGCCACCGAAGCGTTCGCCGCGCGCTGGGCGCAGAACCTGACGCCCGACGCCGTCCTCCTGCTTACAGGCGACTTGGGCGCAGGCAAAACCACCTTCATTCGCGGACTCGCGCACGGACTGGGCATCGCCGAACCCATCCGCAGCCCCACCTTCACGCTGATGCACGAGTATGTGATTCAGCAGCCGCCACACTTGCAAGGTACGCCCTTCTTCCATATCGATCTCTATCGCATCGAGACGCCTGCGCAGCTCGCCACACTGGGGTTGGACGAGATTCTTGAGCGTGGGGGGGTCGTCGCCATCGAGTGGGCGGAGCGACTGCGCATGGCGAATGTATCGCTGAGAGCGACGCATGTCTACGAGGTCGCCCTCACACACAGCGGCGAAACCCACCGAACTGTCCGTATTGTCGAGCAGTGCGCGGGGTAGGCGTTAGCGCTCTTTACGAAGCGCGGACGCCTCAAGCGTCGCCGCGTTTGCTCCTGTGAGGCGTTGGAGACGCGCCTCGCGCAGCCACTGAAGCACGCGGTTGGGCAGTCGCTCCAGGGCTATGCCCACACGGTAGCGCGGCTGTCCCTGCTCCACGAACGCCACCACGCTGCGCACGACGCCCTCGCGCTGGAACGGGAGCGTCGTGTGGTCGGTCTGTATATGCCCATCCAGATGCACCTGTGCGCCTCGATGGAGCGGCTCGGTCAGCGCCACGCACGCGCCTCTTTCACTGAGGTCGAGTAAGGTGGCTTGTGTGGCGCGTTGAAACCGCCCTGCGACTGAGACGAAGGCGACGCCATGCACTGCTACGCGCGGATAGCGCCGACGCTGCACACGACGGATGAGCGTCGGCTGACTGAGGAGCCATAGCATCGATAGCTCGCGCGTCAAGCAGGTCTCCAAGCGCGTGCGACACTGATACAGCGCGTCGCTGCCCGTCCATTCCAGCGTCCAGCGTCGGTCGTCGGACAACGGCGTCGGCTCGGTCTCCACACAAATAGAATGCGCGTCCAGCGACTGTATCCGCCCGACTATAGCGCGTGCGCCCTGTTTCAAAGACACCCACATCCCCGCTTGAAGCCCGCCCAGCGGTTTTGCGGGGGCGACAGCCCCCGCCATCTGCACAACGGCATAGTGCGTGGGGGCTACCTGCCGACGCTGGAGCAGTGCGCGCACAGTCGCCAGCAGCGTGTCGATATCGAACGGTTTATACAGCAGCGCGTCGACGCCCAACGCCAGCGCATTCTGTAAATCGTCGGTCATGGTGTAGGCGGTCACCACAATCACGGGCAGGTCGGGATGCTGCCGACGCGCCTGCTCCAGCACCGACACGCCTGAACCCTGTTGCAAACGCAGGTCAAGAATCATCAGACCGTATTGCTGGGTAGACAATCGCTGCAGAGCATCCTCTACACTATGAGTCGTTTCACAAGCAAGCCCTATCATGCGTAGTGCATCCGTCACCACGCGCTCCAGCAACCTTTCATCCTCTACCAGTAGAACGCCAATTCCTGTCAACCCGCGCCTCCTTATTAATCCGTGCCTTCTTACAAAGTACACTCACATAAGCGACCTGCGCCTATACAGACCCACAGCAACTTTCGTGCCAAAGTAGGTAACTGTTAGGTTTTTTGGAGATTCTACTTTATTTTGAGTGTATCAAGAGATAGGGGCGCGGGCAAAGGCACTGAACTCCACGCGATACGGTGCGTCTACAGAGATGCGATGGTCAGCGATACGGTATCCTATGATGGGAGATTAGTCATCGTGGACGCCTTATCTGCGGAAGCAAGGTTGATAGAGCGCGCCCAAGCGCACGATGAAGCGGCGTTCGAGCAGATTATGAATCTCTACGCCGATCGGCTCTACAACTATATCCTGCGGATGGTGGGCAGTCCGACCGATGCGGAAGACCTGCTGCAGGAGGTGTTCCTACGCGCCTATCAAGGGCTGCCCAACTTCGACGGGCGCGCCAGCCTCAGCACTTGGCTGTATCGGATTGCCACGAACCTCTGTATAGACCATCAGCGCAAGCGGGCGCGGCGCGTGCAGACGGTCTCCTACTCCGCCTGGGAAGACGAGGAGGGCGAGGGGGGCGCATGGGAGTTCCCCGACCTGCAGACGCCCAACCCGATGGAAGCGGCGCTAAACCACGAACTGCAGCAGGTGGTGGAACACGCCGTCGCGTCGCTATCGCCTAAGCTCAAGACGGTGCTGTTGCTGTACGATGTGGAGGAACTCTCGTATGAGGAGATTGCGCGTGTGCTGAACATTCCGATTGGCACGGTCAAATCGCGTCTGAACCACGCGCGCGGTCAGGTTCAAAAGCATGTGGAGGCGTATTTACGAGGTGATTCGAAATGAACTGCACGCGATACGAACGCTGGATGTGGGACGCGCTGGAGGGGCGTCTGGGCGAGTCGCAGGCGCAGGCGTTGCAAGCGCACCTACGGCAGTGTCCGCGCTGCCAGCGTCAGTGGGAGTCGGCGCAGGCGACCTATCACGCGCTGCACGCCTTACCTCGCCTCCGCGCGCCTGAGCAACTAATGCATCAGGTGCGCGCACGAATCCAGCACGCGCCTGCACGCCCGCCTCTGTTCGGGGGGTGGAAGCGCGTCGCGCTCGCGCCCGCGCTGGGACTGCTGATTGTGCTGGGCTACTGGGCGTTCACCGTGCGCACGCCCGACGCGACACAAACAATCGTTCAAGAGCCGTCGGAGAGCTGGGTGGAGATGCACGAACAGCTGGAAGTCGCCGACTGGTCGCCCACGCCGACGGCGAACTACTTCATCACAACAGGCTACTCTCGATGAGAACGCTGTTGCTGCTGCTGCTCGGAGTGCTATGGGGGGCGGTTGGGATGGCTCAGGAGCGTCCCATCCAGTGGCTCCAACGCGCCCAGCAAGCGGAGGAGACGCTGCACTACGCAGGCGTGCGCACGATGGAGCTGCGCGTCGGGCGCAGAACGCAGCGCATCGAGGAGCGCTTCTGGCGTCAAGGCGCGCGCGCCGAGCGCATCGAAATCCTCGCGCCCGCCGACCGCCAAGGCGAAGTGCTGATCCTGCACGAAGGACGCTGGCTCGCGTACCGCCCCCAGTCGAAAGAGGCGTTTGAACTGCCCCGACTGCCCCTGCAAGGCGCGCAACTGCTCAAAACCGCAATCGATCTGGTGCAAGCGGGCATCGTGCAAGCGGACGCGCCTGTCGAGGCGACCCTGTTGGGGCGACCGTGCGTGCTGGTGCGCCTGAGCCTCGCGCCAATTGAGTTTGGACGGACGCCGTCCGAGAAACGCGCGCCGTTCCCAGCCGCCGTGTCGCTGTGGATCGATAAGCAGACAGGACTGATACTCAGAAGCGAGGTCGCGATGCGCCCGAACGAGCCTGCCCTGCGCATGGAAATCACGCGGCTGGAGCTCAACCCGCGTCTCACGCCCGACCTGTTCGCGCTGCCGTCAGGCGTCACGGTGCGTCCACCGAGCGGTGAGTATAGGAGTTTAGAAGAGGCGCAGCGCGCCGTCGGCTTCCCCATCCGCACGCCGCGCTACCTGCCCACAGGCGCAAGTTTAGAGCGAATCTTGGTGCGTCGCGGCTCGCCCGACCAGTCGCCTGTGGTCATGTTGCACTATCGCGCCCCAAATGCCCGATTCACCCTCTTCCAAGCGTACAAAATGCGCCACGCGCTGTTCCAACATCCGCGACGCCCCAAACCGCTCAGCACACGCTTCTGGCAGGACGGCGACTACTCGTTCGGCATCGTGGGCAACCTCAGCCCCGATGAAATCGAGCGGATTGCCAAATCCTTAGATTGAGCCGATTCGGCGCGTGCATGGCAACGATAATCTTGTGGCATCGGAACCAGTCGGCGCGGTGGGCGATTGTGCATAGCGTGCTGGGCTGGCTGCATGTGCTGTGGTCTGGGATTTGGGGGCGGAATTGACTGTCGTGGGGTATACTCTCGATGGGCGGCGACGGACGAGAGAAGAGTGGGATTAGCCCACTCTTTTCTTTATAACCGATACGCCCCTAAAGGGGGTAAACGCGATGCAATGCAACGAAATTGTGGAGGTTTTGAAGCAGTTGGAGCGCGAGCGTGGGATACCCTACGCGGATTTGCTGGCGACTTTGGAGAGCGCGTTCGCGAACGCCTATCGGAAGCAGACGCACCTGCCCCAGAGCGCACGGGTGCAGGCGCAGTTTGCGCCCGACCGCGCCAACTGTTTTCGCATCTTCGTGGAGAAAGAGGTTGTGGGCGTAGTGACCGACCCCAACACGCAGATTGCACTGGAGGAGGCGCAAAAGCTCAACCCCGCGCTGGAGGTGGGCGATACGGTGCAGATTGAAGCGTCCATCGAAGAGTTCGGGCGTGTGGCGGTGCAGAACGCCTTCCAAGTGCTAACTCAACGCCTGCGCGAGTTGGAACGCGAACACGCGCTCAGGGAGCTCAACGCCAGCGTGGGCGATGTGATTACCGCGCGAATCGAACGCTTCATCGGACCGAAAGTGTTGCTCTCTTACGGGCGCATCGAGGTGGTGCTGCCTGAGAAGCACCAAAGCCCGCGCGACACCTACGAGATTGGGCAGCCGCTGAAGGTGCTGGTACTGGAGGTGAAAGCCCCCCCAACCGAGCGTGGACGCGAGCCGCGCCTGCGCGATATGAAGGTCATCGCCTCACGCACTGAACCGCAGCTGGTGGCGCGCCTGCTGGCGCAGGAAGCCCCCGAAGTCGCCAGCGGCGATGTCGACATCAAAGCCATCGCGCGCGAGCCTGGCGAACGCTCCAAAATCGCGGTGCATTCGAAAAACCCGCTCATCGACGCCGTCGGCGCATGCTTGGGACAGCGCGGCATGCGCGTGCAAGCCATCATGAACGAGCTCTTCGGCGAACATATCGACATCATCGAGTGGAGCAGCGACCCGACGCAGTTCATCCGCGACGCGCTGAACCCCGCCCGCGTGAACCGCGTCCTGTTGGACAAGCCGAACAAGAGCGCGCTGGTGGTCGTGCCGAATAACCAGCTGCGTCAAGCGGTTGGGCGCGGCGGCGTGAATGTGCGCCTCGCCGAGCAACTCACAGGCTGGAAACTGGAAGTGCGCTCGGAGGAAGAGATTGCCAAAGCCGAGAAAGAGAAATCGGCATAGCCCGGTTCGGCGGTGCGCCGCGTGTCGGCGCGCCGCCCCCAAACACACCCTCATCCGATTCGCGCGCGACCCCCACACCCACCAAGCACAACACGACCCGACCCAGAGCCTGCCCGGACGCGGCGCCTACCTGTGCCCCAACCCCGACTGCTTCCGAACCGCGCTCAGGCGCAAAAGCCTCGAACGCGCCCTCAAAGCGCAGGGCGTCGCGCCGCTGCTCCAAGCGATGTTAGAAGCGCAGCCGCCCGTGTGGTACAATTCCGACGATGTTGCCTGACAAACTCCGCGCGAAACTCAGCGAGACGCTCGCCAAACTGCCTGAGGTGGAGGCGCAACTTGCCGACCCTGCCGTACTCGCCGACCCCAGCGCGCTCCAGCGATTAGGCAAACAACACGCCGAACTCTGCGAGCTGCGCGACCTCTATACGCGCTACCAACAGGCAGAAAACCAACTGCGCGAGGCGCAACAGATTCTGGAGGCGGACGAAGACCCCGACCTCGTCGCGCTGGCGCAAGAAGAACTCGAAAACGCCCAGAAGCAACTCGAGGCGTGGGCGCGCGCGCTCACCACGCGCCTGCTGCCGCGCGACCCCAACGACGAGAAGAATGTCATCGTCGAGATACGCCCCGCCGCAGGGGGCGATGAAGCCGCGCTGTTCGCAGGCGACCTCGCGCGAATGTATATGCGCTTCGCCGAACGCAAAGGCTGGAAATACGAAGTGATGGACGCCGAACCCAGCGACTTGGGCGGCTATAAGCACATCGTGTTCAGCATTCAGGGCAACGGCGCATACAGTCAACTGAAACACGAATCGGGCGTGCATCGCGTGCAGCGTGTGCCCGTTACCGAAAGCGGCGGGCGCATCCATACCTCCACCGCCACCGTCGCCGTGCTGCCCGAAGCGGAAGAGGTCGATGTGCAAATCAACCCCCAAGACTTAGTGATTGAATCGTTCCGCGCCTCAGGTCCTGGGGGACAGCACATGCAGAAGAACGAGACCGCAGTGCGGATTATCCACAAGCCGACGGGGCTGGTGGTGGCGTGTCAAGATGAGCGTTCGCAGCTGCAGAACCGCGAGCGGGCGATGCGCATCCTGCGCACGCGCCTGTACGAGCTGGAGCAG
>CALGZO010000040.1 GCA_937934465.1 uncultured Fimbriimonadales bacterium
AAATCCCCGCCCAAGTGAAGGAGGCGAGCAACCCATGAAATGGCTTACCTTCGAGAATCGGCTCCGCATTACAGGCGTGCTGGTAGCCAAGACGGGCGTGCGCGTGGGCATGAGCGCAGAGACCGCGATGCCGACCGCGACCGACCTGCCCGTCATCCGCGACGCTTACGGCAAACCGTTCATCCCCGGCTCCAGCCTGCGCGGCGCGGTACGCGCCTATGTGGAGCGTATCGTGCGCACCTTCGAACCCGCTGCAGGCAACGGCAAAGGCGCATCGAACCCCGTAGACCCCAAAGAGTGGGCGATTCCGCCCGATAAGCGGCGCGAACTCGCCGACAAAGACGATTACGAGGAGCAGGTCTATCAACTCTCCTGCCGCGTGGAGCGCGTGTTCGGCTCGCCGTGGCTCGCCTCGCGCGTGCGCTTCACCGACCTGCCCATGCTCACCGACGCGGAACCCGAACTGCGCGATGCCGTTGCCATCGACCGTGAGACAGAGAGCGTCGCGAACAAGTACGACTTCGAAGCGTTGCCCGCAGGCGTGCGGTTCCAACTCGAAATCGTCGCTGAGAACTTAAACGACGAAGAGCTTGGGCTGCTATTGCTGGGTATCCAAGCGTTGGAGCGCGGCGAAATCCTCATCGGCGGTTTCAAGGGGCGCGGCTTGGGACATGTTGTCTTGGAGGAGGCGCGCTACGAGTGGATTGACCGCAATACGCTCAAGGATTATCTGCGCACGGGCGAGATAGGCGAGTTAGACGCCGCGCGCCGCCAAACCGCGCTGCAAACACTCATCCATGCGCTCACAGGAGGGAAATAGCGATGCATGGGCGACTTTACAACCAACTGGACTTGGAAATCGCAATCGTGCCGCAGACGCCGTTGCTCATCAAGTCAGGTCAGAAGGCGAGCATCGACCCGACACTGCCCGACATGCAGTTCGTGCGCACGCGCCGCCGCACGCCCAGCGGCGATGTGGACGAGGTGGTCTACATCCCCGGCTCCAGCCTGCGCGGCGTCGTCCGAGCGCACGCGGAACGACTGCTGCGCACGCTGGATGAGAAGCACGCCTGCCTCGTGGACGCGAAAAGGTCATGCCTGCGCCAGAAGGACCAGAAAGAGGATGAAGTATCCGCCGACCGCCTCTACCGCGAATCGTGCTATGCCTGCAAGCTCTTCGGCAACACAGGCATCGCCTCGCGCGTGCAGATGAGCGACCTCTACCCCGCGATGGAACCGCTCAGCGAGTCGCGCTTCGGCGTGGCAATCGACCGCATCACGGGCGCGGTCGCCGTCGGACCGTTCGACTTGGAGGTGGTGACCGACGCGCGTTTCGAGGGGCGCATCGTCTTGCGCAATTTCACGATTGGGCAGCTGGGCTTGCTCGGCGCGGCGCTGTTGGACATCGCCGATGGACTCGTCGCGCTGGGGCACGCCAAGTCGCGCGGGCTGGGGCGCGTGCGCATCGAGTTCGTACGCGCACAGTTCCGATTCGCGCACGAGGCAAAAGACGCGATTCTCGGTGTGGGCAAGCTCGCGCCAGAGAATGTGGGCAACGATTACAAGCTTCCTGACAACGACCAACTCACAGTGCAGGGGTTGAACGCGGCTCGGCGCGACGCGCTCTACCACCAAGTGGATAGCGACAGCGACGAGCAAATCCGCAAGTGGCTCGCCGAGGCCGCGCCACGCTGGGTGCAGGAGGTTCGGAATGTCAGCTAAAGTGTACCGATACACTGGTGGGTTAACCGATCCCGTGCAGGTCTGGCAGAGCTTGAACCCGAGCGGCGGGGCGTGGTGGTTCGGCTGGAGCGAAACGCAGATGTACCTCCCCCAGCGACTGAATGCAAGCCTGCCTCAAACCGACTGGCAACGGCTAAGCCTCTTCAACAGCGAGGCGGAACTGCGCCTGCTCCAGCACAACTCCAGCAGGATTATCTTGCTCCTGACAGAGAATTTCACGCCGCCGTCCACCGAGTGGCAGCTCTGTGAAAAGTATTCCAAATTCACTGAGGCGCAACACATCCTGCTGGGCGACCCGCCGCAGAGCGAAGGGCGAACAAGCCGCCTCATCGATGTCGCCTACCCCACTGTGTTCGATTACGGTATCGAGCTCGAACCCAGCTCCGACAAGCGTCACCGCGTCGTCGCCCTCGTGCGCTACTACTACGACTCCATACACCGCCTGCGCTATATACGCTATGCGGGAATCGATACCTACAGTTGGTGAGGTGAAATGATGAACGGCGAAAAACCCTATGAGTTTGTGGGCTTTCCGAGCAAGCGTCCAGACCGCAAGAGTGGCGTTGGGCAGGATCGGATTGGGCGCAACCTGCTCAGCGGAAGGCTGGAGCTGACGATGCAGACCCTCACGCCCGTGCATGTCGGCTCTGGCTACACCGACTTCGTTAAGGCGGGCGCTCAGGAGTACCTTGCCGCGCTCCAGGCGTCCAAGCGCGTGCGCGACAACGAAACTCTGCGACGCCGATACCTCATCCCTGGCTCATCAATCAAAGGCGCGGTGCGGAGCATCGTGGAGGCGATAACCGCCTCGTGCGTGCGCATCGTGCAGAACAAGTACCGCCGCTATCTTCCCAGTGGTTATGTGGGCTGCTCCCAAGAGGATGAGCTCTGCTTAGCCTGTCGGCTGTTCGGGGCGCAGGACTATCA
>CALGZO010000041.1 GCA_937934465.1 uncultured Fimbriimonadales bacterium
GACGAGGCGTGCTTGGAATCAAGCCACTGTAGCACGGACACTCCTGTCCGTGCAAACCGTACCGTCGGCGTCTCTGCTGACAAGCCACGCTTGGACAAGAATGTCCAAGCCACTGTAGCACGGACATTCCTGTCTGTGCAAACCGTACCGTCGGCGTCCCGCCGACGAATGGCGCTTGGACCAGAATGTCCAAGCCACTGTGGCACGGACATTCCTGTCCGTGCAAACCGTACCATCGGCGTCCCCACAGAGGAGCTTTGCTTGGACAAGACTGTCCCAGCCACTCTTGCGCAGGCGCGACGACAGGAATGCCGTCGCACCAACGCTGGGACAAGACTGTCCCAGCCACACTTGCGCAGGCGCGACGACAGGAATGCCGTCGCACCAACGCTGGGACAAGACTGTCCCAGCCACTCTTGCGCAGGCGCGACGACAGGAATGTCGTCGCATCTGTGCTGGGACAAGAATGTCCAAGCCACACTTGCGCAGGCGCGACGACAGGAATGTCGTCGCACCTGTGCTGGGACAGGAAGGTCTATGCCACGGGGGGTTAGCCCTTCACCTGCTCGGCTTGGCGTTGCGCCTCTTGCACATCGACCAGCACGCTGGGACCCATCGTGCTGGAGAGCGTGATTTTCTTCAGGTAGCGTCCCTTAGAAGTGGCGGGTTTCGCCTTGAGCAGCGCGTTGAGAAGCACCATCATATTCTCCAGCAGCTGCTCCTCGCTAAAAGAGGCGCGTCCGATAGGCGCATGCACGATGCCTGCTTTATCGACGCGATATTCCACGCGCGAGGCTTGCTTGATTTCTTCGACGACTTTGGCGGGGTTCGGCGAGACTGTGCCTGATTTTGGGTTGGGCATTCGCGCTTTCAGCACGCTGCCGATACGACTGATGATGGGCATCATGTCTTGTCCTGCCACGATGAGGTCGAAGTTTTTCCAGCCCTTCCAGCCTTTTTGCACTTGCTCCACGATGTCTTCCGCGCCGACCATATCCGCGCCTGCGGCGCGTGCGGCGTCGGCTTGCTCGCCTTTGGCGAACACCAGCACCCGTTGCTTCTTGCCTGTGCCGTGTGGCAGGTTCACCACGCCGCGCACCATCTGGTCGCTCTTGCGTGGGTCGACGCCCAGATTCACGGCGATGTCGACTGCCTCGTCGAACTTGGCGGTGGCGGTCTGTTTCACCTTGCGGATGGCTTCAATCGGCGCGTAGGCTTGTTGCCCGTTCGCCAGCGTCTTCACCGCTTCCATGTAGCGGTTGCTATGTCGTTGCTTCTTGGTAGTTTTGCGTCCTCTCATAGTTGCCTCCTGTGGTCATAGCGGAGCGTATGCCCCTGCCACTGTTGTGATTAGTCGACGATTTCCACGCCCATCGAGCGGGCGGTGCCAGCGATGATTTTCATCGCCGCTTCGACATCGTTGGCGTTCAGGTCGGGCATTTTGCGTTCGGCAATCTCGCGCAGCTGCTGCTTGGTGATTTTGCCCACCTTGTTGCGCAGGGGGTTCGCCGAGCCAGACTGGATGCCTGCCGCCTGCCGAATTAAGTCCGAAGCGAGCGGCTGTTTCACCACGAAGGTGAAGGTACGGTCTTTGTATACTGTAATCTCCACAGGTAGCGTAGAGCCTTTCTGACTGGCGGTGCGTTCGTTGAACGCCTTCACGAACTCCATAATGTTCACGCCTGCCTGACCGAGGGCGGGGCCCACGGGGGGCGCGGGCGTTGCTGCGCCTGCAGGCAAGTTGAGCTTCACCACATTAATCACTTCTTTCGCCATACGATGCGCCTCCTAAGTGATTTTCTCGACTTGGTCGACTTCCAGTTCCACGGGCGTCTCGCGCCCGAAGATGTTGATGAGAATCTTCACCTTACTGCGTTCGGCGTCGACGCTCTCGACTTTACCGTTAAAGTCGGCGAACGCGCCTTCAATCACGCGCACGGTGTCGCCGGGCGAGAACGCGATGCGCGGACGCTCTTTGCTGTCGAGGATGGAGCGTTTGATCTCCTCCACCTCTTCGGGCGAGAGGGGCACTGGCTTACCTCCCGATTCCACGAAGCCTGTGACGCCAGGCGTAGTGCGCACGAGCGTCCAAGTCTCGTCGTCCAGCAGCATCTCCACCAGCACATAGCCGGGGAATACGCGGCGCGTTACGGTCTGCTTCTTGCCGCCCTTGGTGCGCACCTCCTGCTCGGTCGGGATAAGCACCTGAAAGATACGATTGTCGTAGCCCTTCGCTTTTGCGCGTTTCTCAATAGCCATCTTCACCTTGTTCTCGTGCCCGACGAGGGTGCGCACCACATACCACGCAGTTCTTCCGATGCCTATCATGGGATGCTCCTTACCGTCCGATAATCTGCTGTTCGATCCACTGGGTGAGTCGGGTCAGCGCGACATCCCAGAAGGCGAACCAGATTGCCACCACAATCACGAAGCCGACGACCACCAGCATCATCTGGGTCGTCTCTTCAGGTGTGGGCTTGACCACGCGGCGCAGCTCCGCCGCGATGTCGCCGAACCACTGGCGCACCCGACTGATTAGTCCGGGTCGTTCCGTTGTCTTGAGCGATGCCATCGTCTACATGCCTCTCCATAAAGGTCTGAGCGTCGACCGAGTAGTATACCCTATCTGCATCGCGGTTTTTTTCAATCGAGCGGGAGGGCGCTTGAAAAATCAGCCGATGACGCCCCTCTCATCCCACCCCTTTCCTGTGGGAGAGGCGAGCGTGCGTCTACGGAGGCGCGGCGTTTTTATGGGGGGCTACGCCCCGAACTTCTCTTGCACGCCCATCAGTTGTGTAAGGATGTTCACCAAGTCGCCGCCGCGCAGTCGTCCGAGCGCGCCTTTAGCGCATGCGTACTCGTGGAAGCGCAACACCTCGTCGCCGCGCAGGTCGGGTCCGTGCAGCAGCACGGGCACGGGGTCGCCTGAGTGGTCGCCCACCGAGCAAGGCGTGGAGTGGTCGCCTGTGAAGATGAGATAGAACGGTTCGGTGTATTGGGTCAGCAGGCGCGCCACGAGCGCGTCGATTTGCTCGATTACCTGCGCTTTGAGTTGCGGGTTGCGGTCGTGTCCGCACAGGTCGGGCGCTTTCACATTGCACAGCACGAAGTCGTACTGGCGTAGGGCTTGGGCGAGCGTGTCGGCGATGCTGAGATAGTCGGTGTCGACGCCGCCTGTTGCCCCAGGCGCGTCCAGCGTGTCCATCCCCACGAAGCGGGCGATGCCACGGATTAGCCCTGTCTCGACGACGGCGACGGCGGTTATGCCGTGCTTATGGGGGAACGGCTCCAAGTGGGGCGCAACGCCTGCCCCGCGCGGCAGAATGATGTTCGCTGGGGGTAGCCCCTGCTCGATACGCGCACGGTTTACAGGATGGTCTTTCAGGCGTTCGTATGAGAGCTGCACAAATGCGTTTACAATTCGCGCGGTTCGGGCAGCCGCTGCGTCATCGGGGTTGAGGGGTTGCGCCTTCTGCACGCGCTCGCCGTCGGCGTGGGGGTCGGCGTCGGTGATGTGTGGGCTAAGCCCCTCGCCGCGCAGCACCAACGCGCCTCGATGCGCCACCGATTCTTTGAAAAAGCACTGCACGCCCTCGATCTCGACGCCGTTTACCGCTCGCGTCAACTCGGCTGTGCCCTCGCTAATGCGTCCTGCACGGCGGTCTATCACGCGCATCTCGGCGTCGACCGTGCTGAAGTTGCATCGCAGCGCAACATCGCCCCCACGCACCTCCATGCCGATGCCTAACGCCTCGAATGGACCGCGCCCCTGATAGACCTTGTGGGGGTCATAGCCCAGAATCGCGAGGTGCGCAGTGTCCGAGCCTGCGCGGATGCCTGGCGCAATCGGGTCCATCAGCCCGCATTCGCCCTCACGCGCCAGCCGATCCAAAGTCGGCGTGGCGGCGTATTCCAACGGCGTCTTGCTGCCCATCGCAGGCACAGGACGGTCGCCCAGACCGTCCGCAATCAACAGCAGCCCTTTATACAACGCGCGCGCCATAACACATCGAGTATACCTACACGCCCAGCAGAAGCCTCACCAAGAATTCGCGCGCTGGCAACAAAATAAACCGCAACGGGTTCGGCAGCCCAATCAACGGCAAAATCAGGATAGAGCCGAACAGAATAATCGGTCCATACACCGTCTGGAAGTCCCAGTAGCGACGGTCAAACACATCGGGTAGGAAACCCGACAGCACTTTGGAGCCGTCCAGCGGGTGCAGCGGAATCATGTTGAACACTGCCAAGCCAACATTGACAACCACCAGCGCCAACAAGAAGTCAACATACACATTGTCGGGCAGTCGCTGATCGGGCGTTAGGATCAAGCGCAATAGAATCGCGAAGAGGGTCGCCAAGACGATGTTCGATAGCGGTCCGACAAAGGCGCACAGCACCCAGTCGCGTCGGGGGCTGCGGAAGTAGCCGGGATTCACAGGCACGGGCTTGCCCCAGCCGATGCCATAGTTTGCGAACGCCATGAAGATAATCAGTATCGTGCCCAGCGGGTCTAAGTGGGCGAGGGGGTTGAGCGTCACGCGCCCTTGACGACGCGGCGTCGGGTCGCCCGCCCAATCGGCATACTTCGCATGCGCGTACTCGTGTACCGCCAAGCTGAGCAAAATGGCGAGTATCAACAGGATTGTTTGTATCAGCGCGTCTATGTCGAGCATCGCGCAAGAGTATACCTGCCGACGGTTCTGAGGTATCCTACTATTTATGAGTCGCCTACGCTTGATAGGACTGTTGGGGATTGTAATCGGCGGCGTCGCGTCGGCGCAGCTGCGGCAGGTGGAGTTCAAGACGGAGGTGATTCTGGAGCGCACAGCCTACGCGCGCGGCTCGACAGTGAACGGCGTTGTGGTAGCGCAGGTAGACCCGCCGTACCATGTAAACGCGAACCCCGCTTCCGAAGACTATCTTATCCCTACCGAGCTCAAAATCGAGGCAGGCAAGGGCTATAAGGTAGGCAAGATTGTGTATCCTAAGCCGAAGGAGAAGGCGTTCGCTTTTACGGAGGGCAAAGCGATTAAGATTTACGAGGGGCGTGTGCCGATACGGTTCAGCCTCACGCTAAACCAAGCCGCGCCGAAAGGCACACTGAGCGTCAAAGCGACGCTGCGCTACCAAGCGTGCGACGACAACGCCTGCTACCCCCCACGCACGGTTGCTGTGAACCTGAGAATCCCGATAGCCGATAAGGACGGCGCGGTGAACCCCAAATACGGGGAGGTCATAAAGGGCGGCGCGGCGGCAGACGCCGAGCCGAGCGACTCAGGCGGCTTGGTCGAGTATCGCGCCGGCGCGGGGGGGCTTCTGGGGCGACTGGAAGAGTCGTTCCGCACGGGGCAGTGGGTATGGTTCACGCTGATTTTATTCGTGGGCGGCTTGGCGTTGAACCTCACGCCGTGTGTGTTGCCGCTGATTCCGATAACGCTGGGTTTTTTTAGTATGCAGTCGCGCGGTCAGACGGGTCAGCGCGTGGGGTTGAGCGCGTTGTATGCGCTGAGTATGGCGGCGACCTACGCGGTGCTGGGCACGGCGGCGTCGCTGGCGGGCAAGGCGTTCGGCTTCCAGTTCCAGAACCCTTGGGTGTTGGGCAGCCTGATTGTGCTGATTGTGTTGTTCGCGCTTGCGCTGTTTGGGGTGTATAAGTTCCAAGTGCCGCCTGCGCTGATGCGCTATGTGGGGGCGCGTCAGGGCTGGGTCGGCGCGATACTGATGGGGTTGCTCGCGGGGGTCGCCGCTGCGCCGTGTATCGGACCTGTGATTGCTGCGCTCATCCCGATAGTGGCGGCGTTGGGGAACCCCACCGTCGGTTTCCTACTCTTTCTCGCGCTCGGACTGGGGTTGGGCGCGCCCTACTTCGTGGCGGGGCTGTTCTACGAGCGGGTGCAGCGGCGCATCCCTCGCTCAGGCGAGTGGACGATTCTGGTGGAGCGCATCTTCGGGGTGATGTTGCTTGCCGTTGCGCTCTTTTTCGCCAATAGCCTGATGACGCCTCAGGTCTACGGTTGGGTATGGGTGGCGTTTCTGGGGCTGACCGCGCTCTACTTCCTGCTGGGCGAGCGCAAGGAGATTACGCAGCCGCGCGTGGTGCGTTTCAAGCAGCTCATCGGCGTCGTATGCGCCGCGCTGATGGTCAACAACGCGCTCTCGATGATGCGCCCGAAGGTGGAAATCGCTTGGGAGCCGTACAGCGTCGAGCGGTTAGAACAGGCGCGCGCCGAGGGCAAGCCTGTGCTTATCGATTTCACCGCCAATTGGTGTCAGGCGTGTGGCGAGTTGAAGCATTACACCTTCACGGACCCTGCCGTCGTGCAAGAGTCGGAGCGGTTCGTGCGCTTGGTGTTGGACGCCACCACCGAGAGCGACCCTGCCGTGCAAGACGCGCTGAAACGCCATGAGGTGGTGGGGTTGCCGACCGTGATTTTCATCGATTCGCAGGGCAACGAGCGTCGCGCGTTGCGCCTGACCGGGTTCGAGCGCGCCGACAGGTTCCTGCAGCGCATGCGCGCGGTGAATTAGCGGTAGAGTTCGGGTGTGAACTGTTCGGGGGGCGTTTCGGCGCGCAGGCGTCGCACCGCGCCGTTGAGCGTCAGCACCAGCACCCAGCCGCGCGCGCCTGTTAGGCGGTCGGTCTGCCAAGTCGGATTGAACTGCCTCGCCCAGTGCCAGTGGCATTCCGCAAGCGGGGTCAGCTCGTCCCATTTGCCTGCGCCATAGGGTGGTCCCGCTTCCCACCAACCCAGCTGTCGGGCAATCGCCCAGTTCGGTACATAGGTGTAGCTCACGCCGCTGCGCAGGTAGTAATCGCCTTCCAGCCGAAAGGCGTCGCCCAGCGTATCGCGCACCTGATGCTTCCCCTCCAACGGGTCTACAGGGCATACAAAGACGCGCGAATCGCCTACATAGCCGCGCACAGCAGACAGGTACGGCGGCAACTCTTGGTAATCGTCGCGATACATCCGCACTGCCAACCCAATCTGGCGCAGATTCGAGGCGCACACTGTGCGTTGCGCGGCGCGCCGCGCGCTGTACAAAACAGGCGTTAAAATCGCCGCCAAAAGCGCAATCAGCGCTATCACGACCAACAACTCAATCACAGTGAAGCCCCGAAACCGTCCCCAAGCAGGCATACAATCGATTAGACGCAGGCGCAAATGCGAGGTTTCATAGGGCGATGTCCGCTTTTGGGGTGTAAATGAGTCTTATAGGGTGGAGAGTACCTTCCTTCCTTAAAAAAATCCCCCCTGCTTCGTGCAGGGGGGATTTTTTCTGTATGTGGAAACGGGGCGGGATCAGAACTGGAACTGCACGCCGACGGTGAAGCCGTTCACATCGCCGCGCTGAATCCCTGCATAGCCAAGTGTGATGGCGATGGGAGTCGTTCCGGCGCTAAGATTGTAGCCCAGCTCGATAGCGTAGGAGAACGCCGCGTCGCCGCTCTTGGGGAAGCCGACGCCCGCGCCCGCGCGGTAGAAGAACTGCTCGTTCAGGTAGCCCGTGAAGGTGAGATGGACGGGGATGTAGTAAGTGTTGCCAGCGCCCTTGTAGCCCACCGAGGCGCCGAGGTCATAGTAGTAGCCCGACTCGGTCGGCTCGCTGGTCTGGAACTTGTAGCCCAGATCGACGCTGAACCAGATATCCTCCGACGCTTGGCGCACGCTCTTCTTGCTGGGGTAGAAGATTCCTGCGTTCAGCGTGAACCCCTGCATAGCCGAGTCCTGCGCAGAGGCAGTCGTGGTCAGCGCGAGCGTTCCCATCAGCGCCGCCGCTGCTAAGCACAATAGTCCCTTGTGCATCGTACAATACCCTCCTTGTAATGTGATGTGTGCTGTTCAGCCGTGTTCGAACAGCGTTGTAATTATACCCAATCCTTTTTCTATGGGATGGGCTTGGCTACCAGCAGATGGGCGCGTTGGTCGATCCGCAGGTTCGCTCGCACACATTCACCACAGGCGTGTCGGGGATGCCGAAGTAGTCGCCAAAGCACTGCCCGTGCGGGTTGACCGTGTTGAACTCGCCCTCGTTTTTCGGAGTGCGCCCGTTCCATCCCGGCGGGTAATTGAAGAAATAGTAGGTATTCGTATTGCGCTGGGGACACACGCCTGAAAAGGTCTGTCGCCACGCAGGTGGAATCTCGCCGCCGCGCGGCACGCCCAGATGGTGCGCCCATTTGACATGTCCGTCCAGATACGCTATGTTGCTCCCCAGATGGTGGCGGGGCCAAATATCGTACTTGAACCAATATTCGAACCAGTAGGTTCCTGCGTTGTAGTACCAGTAGCCGTCCACTAAGGCGATGGTCTCTGCAGGGCGCGGCACAAAGGCTTCGCTAATCACCTTCCCCTCGTTGCGATAGTAAATCGTGGAAATTCTGCATGTAAAGAGACTAAAAACGCCATAGTTGGGCACGGTAGCGAAGTAGCGGAAAGTGCCTACGCTGCGGTTCGAGCTGTTGCGGAACCGTAGGCGCGCCTGCCAATCCATCCCGCCATGCTCATTCGGATAGGAAGGACAGGTCAGTATCTCCGCGCTCTTACGGTAGGGATGGAGCAGGTCAAACAGATGGACTATTAGCGTGCCCTCGCCGCTAATCCCGCGCGGATACAGGGCGTCGTAATCGTTCGTGTACATCAAGACCGACTGAATGTTCTGCCGTAGGTTGGACAGACACTGCGTCTGACGCGCTTTCTCTCTCGCCTGTGCAAACACAGGGAACAGAATCGCCGCCAAAATCGCGATAATCGCGATGACAACCAACAGCTCAATCAGGGTAAACCCACGAAATGTGGTTTTCATGATGAGACCTCCTAAGCGTATTATACACGATTC
>CALGZO010000042.1 GCA_937934465.1 uncultured Fimbriimonadales bacterium
GACCTCGTGGCGCGCGTCTCGCCCGAAGTGTGGACCACGCAGCAGGTGAAATACCTCAACCGCAACATGCGCACCAGCGTCTCGGGCGTGACGCCCGACCTGCAGCCCATCCGCAACCTCGTGGTGGAGGAGGGGCGGTTCGTCAGCGAGCAGGATGTGGAAGCGATGGCGCGGGTGGCAGTGATCGGACACACTGTGTGGCAGGAGCTGTTTCAGGGCGGAGCGTGCGTCGGCAAGACCATCCGCATCGGCGGGCAGACCTACGAAGTCATCGGACGCCTCGCCTACAAGGGCGACACGGGCTTCCGCAGCTTCGACGACCGCGTGTATATCCCGCTGCCGACCGCGATGCGCCGCCTGATGGGGCAACGCTACCTCGACGCGCTCAACATTCAATCGCGCCGCTCCGACCGAATGAGCGAGGCGCAGTCCTGCGTGGAGGAAGCCCTCGCGCGCGCCCACAAAATACCCCCAGACGGCGACCCTGACTTCCGCGTGTTCAACCAAGGCGACTTCGTGGAGACCGTAGAAGCCACCGCGCAGACCTTCACCTTCCTACTGGGCGGCGTCGCGCTCGTGTCGCTGATCGTGGGCGGCATCGGCATCATGAACATCATGCTGGTCTCCGTGACCGAGCGCACACGCGAGATTGGCTTGCGCAAGGCAATCGGCGCAACGAAGTTCAACATTATGCTGCAGTTCCTCATCGAGTCGGTGGTGGTGAGCGTGCTGGGCGGCGTGATAGGCATCGCGCTGGGCTACTGGGCAGCCAGCTCGATCAGCACGCAGGCGAACTGGAAGGTGCTGATACCGATTGAGGGCGTGCTGTTGGCGTTCGGGTTCGCGGCGTTTATCGGGGTGTTCTTCGGGCTGTACCCTGCGTGGCGCGCGGCGCAGCTGCAACCGATTGAGGCGTTGCGCTACGAGTGAGTCCCGACTACGGCAACCGCGCCGCCGACCGAATATCCGCCCAGCGGTACACCCAGAAGTTGCGGTCTTTGCTGTTCATCGCGACCACCAAGCCGCTCTCGAACGGCGCGCCGAAGTTGTGGGCGTTTGCGTCCAGCCCATCCGTGCTGTCCGCGCCTGTGTAGAGCGTCGCTATCGGCTGCGATTGGCGACCGAAGCGCGGATAGATATGCAGCCGACTGTTCTCTTTGAGTTGCTCGGTGCAGAGTAGGTAGCCCTCGCCGTGTGTAGGGGCATAGAGCGCAATCCCCTCTTGGTCGCCCTGCAGTTCGGCGGCGAACAGCGCGAGCTCGCGTTCAGGCATTGCGGGGTTCGCGTGATACTTGCGAATGCCCACATTCTCGTCCGCGTAGTACACATAGCCCAGTGCGCTGTCGACGCACACCGCCTCGATTTCGCCTTTACCGCTGAACGCGCCGAACGCACGCACGAACTGCACGCCCACCCTGCCGCCGCGCGTGGGAACCAGCCGATACTGGTGCAGGTAGCCTTGCGTGGGACCCGACTTGCGCGAGACGATTGCATGCGCCTCGCCGCGCCCTGCATGATAGAGCGCGACGCCCATCGGCATCGCGCGTTCGCCCGTTTCGCCTGCGAAGACCCGCGCCCCGTCGGGGTCGGTGATGTCCACGATGCGTCGCCGCTCGGGGTCGATGCGGAAGATACGCAACCGACTGGCGTACCGCTCGGTGGCTACGGCGATATCGAGCCGCGTGCGCCCTATCACAACCCCCTGCGCCACATCGATGTTGTTCGGCTGATCGATATTGCGCACGAGTTGAACCAGCCGTCCGTTGAGGTCGTACACGCCGATTGCGCCGTGTGGGGCGCGGGCTTTGTTCGTGCCCAAAATCAGGCTCTGGCGCGGCTGATGGGGATGCACCCAGACGGCGGGGTCGTCGGCGTCGTCGGGCAGCGGCGCCGTGCGCATCACAGGACGCACCTCAGGCGTTTGGAAGCGGAATATGTTCGGCATAGGCGACACTGTTCGGGGCGTGGGGGTACACTCCTGCCACATGAGCCGGGTTTCGCTGTGGCTGTGGTTGGCGGTTATCGTCGTGCGCGTGGGCTACGCGCTGCTGGCGACGCAGATAGACCCGATGCTCCGCGCGGATCCCCTGCATGGCGACGCCGTTGTGCATGACAGCATGGCGCGGCGACTTGCTCATACAGGCGAGTATCGGCTGGAGAAGGGGCTGATGACCGCGCCTGCGTATATCTATGCGATGGCAGGCGTCTACGCGCTGGCGGGGCACGCGCCGATTGCCGTGCGACTGCTGAACGCGCTGCTGGGGCTGCTGACGCTGTGGGGGCTGTGGCGATTGGCTCAGCAGTTGGCGGGCGCGCGCACGGCGAACCTCGCGCTGGCGCTGGGCGCGTTCCACCCCCACCTGCTGATGATTACGGGCTGGCTCTACACCGAGAACCTCGCGCTGCCGCTGACGGTTTGGGCGGTCTATGGGCTTTACTTCGGCAGGGGCGCAGGCGCGGCGGTGGGGTCGGGCGTGCTGCTGGGATTGCTCGCGCTCACAAGGGCGAACTACTTGCCGTTCGCCTTGCTGGCTGCAGGGTGGAGGCTCTGGCGCGAACGCGCGTGGCGCACGCCTGCGCTCATGCTCGCCGCCGCCGCGCTCACGGTGGCGCCCTACACCGCCTATATCTCCGCGCGCTACGGCGCGTTCATCCCCATCGGCTTGGGAGGCTATGTGCTGCTGTGGGCGAACAACCCTTACGCCGACGGCGGGTTCGACCCGATGTTCTTGGAGCGCGAGCTGACGCTTGGGGGCGAGACGAAGCCGATTCGCGCGTGGCTCGACGCGCCCGACCCCGTCTCGCGCGACCGTCAGGCGATGCGCCTTGCGTGGCAGTGGGTGCGCGAGAACCCGTGGGATTGGCTCCGTCTGCTCACGCGCAAGGTTGCGCTCACGCTCTCGGCGTTCGGCTTGCAGAACCCCGACAATCGCGCGCTTGCCCGTGCGCTGCGCGTGGCGGATGGGGTGTATTGGGCGTTTTTGGTTGTCGCTGGCTACGGGCTGTGGCGGCTGCGTCGGACGCATGCGCCGTTCGTTGGGCTTGGCGGGTTGCTCATCGGCTGGACGCTGCTGACCATCCTGCTCTACGCGGGCGGCAGCCGACCCCTGCTGCCCGTGCAGCCGATACTCACGCTCGGCGCAGCCGTCACACTCACGGCGCGAGCGCAGCGGGAATCGCCAACCGATTGTCGAACCCTATAGGCGATGGAACGCGAACGAGAGTTTGTCGCCATACGATGGGTGGTGGCAGGCATCCTGACAGGGATTGTCGGGGGTTTGCTGCTCAATCGCGCGGGCGGCGCGGAGTCGCCCCTGTTTGAGATGATTACGCTGGGCGGCGACCTGTTTATTCGCCTGCTGCGGATGGTGATTGTGCCGTTGGTGGCGGCGTCGCTGATTACTGCAGCGGCAGGGCTGGACACGCGCTACTTGGGCAGGCTGGGCGGCGTCACGCTCGTCTACTACACAGCCACCACCGTGCTTGCCGCCGCGCTGGGCTTGACGATTGTGAACCTCGTCGATCCTGGCGTCGGCGCGGTGCTGGAAGGCGTCCGCCCCCCAACGGAAATCCTCGAACGCCAACCGCCCACCTTCGCCGACCTCCTGCGCAACCTGATTCCTGCCAACCCCATCGACGCGCTCGCGCGCGCCGATATGCTCCAGATTATCAGTTTCAGCCTGATTGTGGGCGTCGCGTTGAACCTGATGGGCGACCGCGGGCAGGCAGTGAAGCAGTTCGTGGGCGAGGTGCTGGAGCTTTCGATGGTCATCGTGCGCTGGGTGCTGTATCTGTTGCCGGTGGGCGTGGCGCTGCTGCTGATGCGAGCGATTGGGCAGGCGGGGTACGAGGTGTTCGCGCCGTTGGCGAAGTACATGGGCGCGGTGCTGGGCGGATTAGCCATTCACGGGCTGGTGGTGCTGCCGCTGTTGGTGTGGCTGCTGGGCGGCGCGCCCCCGTGGCGGTTCTTGCGTGGGATTGCCGCGCCGATGATTACCGCGCTCAGCACCAGCTCCAGCGCGGCGACCCTGCCCGTGACGATGCGCACCGTCGAGCGCGAACTGCAAGTGCCCGGCTACATCAGCCGTTTCTGCATCCCGATTGGCGCCACGGTGAATATGGACGGCACTGCGCTCTACGAGGCGGTCGCTGCGCTGTTTATCGCGCAAGCCTACGGCGTCTCGCTGAGCCTCTCCGAGCAGGTGGTGGTGCTGCTGACGGCGACGCTGGCAGCCATCGGCGCGGCGGGCATCCCCAGCGCAGGGCTGTTCACGATGGTCATCGTGCTGCAAGCTGTAAACCTGCCGCTGGAAGGCATCGGGCTTATCTTGGCGGTCGATCGCGTGCTGGACATGTTCCGCACGATGGTTAATGTAGAGGGCGACGCGGGCGGCGCGGTCATCCTCACGAACCTTGTCGGCAAGAAGTAGGTGGGGTATCCTTTACGGCGGAGGCGACGATGCGACGCTGGATGGGACTTTTGGGGGTCGGTCTTGCGTTGGGCGCATGTCGCCCTGCGCCGATGGCAAGCGAGTCGCGCGAGTGGGTTCCCGAACTGCGTGTGGCGGCGCGCGGTAAAGAGTACGACACGGTGCGTTATGTGCGCGAGGGCGTGCCCCTCTACGCCGAGATATATCGCCCGACGAGCCGTCGCACGCCTGCGCCTGCGGTGGTGCTGTTGCCGGGCGGGTTCGTGGGCGTGAACGCGAACCACCGTCAGCTGGCGCGTCGGCTCGCGCAGGCAGGCTACTTGGTCGCGTTGCCCCACCTGCGCGGGCAGGGCAAAAGCGGCGGGTTTATCGATTTCGGGCTGGAAGACGCGATTGATGTGCGCGGGCTGGCAAAAGCCCTGCCCCAAGTGGGCGGCGACGGCAGGTACGCCTATGTGGGCGTCTCGCTCGGCGGCGCAATCGCCTGCAACGCCGCGCGCAACGACCCCGACACGCGCGGAATCGTGTGCCTGCTCAGCCCGACCGACTTCCGCGAGCAACGCCAACTGCTCATCCACTACGGACGCCCCGAACGCGCCCAACGCTGGGACGCTTGGAAAGGCGGCTCGCCTGAAGAGTGCCCCGAATGCTGGGACGCACGCGACCCCCTACGGCATGTGCGCGAGGTACACGCGCCAATCTTATTCGTACAGGCGGGCGAGGATGTGCTGATTCCAGTGGCGCAGGCGTGTCGCTGGCGCGAGGCGCGCCAGCAGATGGGGCGCAGGGTTCATACCGTCGCACTCGCCAACGACGGCAAGCCATGGCGCGGACAACTCAAAGAGCGCCAGCAGTGCGCCCTGCCCTTCACAGGCTGGGGCGACCTGCGCGAAGACCACTTGGTGTTCTTCCCTAATATGCCCCACCGCACCAACGAGGCGATGTGGGAGATTGCGCAGAAAGCCCTATCGCGCTGGTTCGAGGAGACGACGAATGCACGCTGAGACCCTCGCGCTGCGCCACGACACATCCGCGCCGCCGCGCAACACAGCAGGCGCATCCTACAACACGGAGACTGCGCCCAAGAGCGACTTGCCCACTCAAGACGAGCGGTTTCGGTGGGTGGAAATCTTTCGCGGGCTGGCGATTCTGGAAGTCGTGTTCCATCACACATCGGGGCGGTTCCTCAGCATGCTGGACAAAGAGAGCGCGGCGTGGCTCGCGTTGGCGTCTCTGAACCGCACGCTCCACTATGCAGTGCCTGCGTTCCTGATGATGACGGCGTTCGTGCTAATGCGCTCGCTCCTGCGCGAGTTTAATCTGAAGCGCTACACGGCGAACCGTCTGCTGCGAGCGTTGTTGCCGTACTTGTTGTGGAGCGGGCTGTACTTGGTGTATCGCACCTACCTGCTGGGCGCGCCGCCGAGCTGGTCGCGTTGGGCAGACTATCTGTTCTGGGGCAAAGCTTACTTTCATCTCTATTTTCTGGCGGTGGCGATGCAGTTGTATGTGCTGTTGCCGCTGCTGTTGCCTGTGGCGCGGCGGCGTCCGCCGTTCTGGGCGGTGCTGATTGCCATCGTCGCGCTCACGATGGCGGTCTATTGGTTCAATCGGCTGGCGTATCGTGTGCCGTACACGGGCAGTTATGTGCTGTGGTACACGCCTGTAGTGCTGTTAGGGGTGTGGTTGGCGACGCAGGCGCAGCGGTTAGGCGCAATCGTACGCAAGGGGTGGCTGCTCGCGCTGGCGAGTGCAGGGGTGGGGTTGTGGGTGTATCTGCCGTTGGCGTTGCAGGCGATTCAGGGCGCGCCTGTGAACACATTCCACTATCAGGTGGGGAACTGGCTGTTCACGGCGGGGGTGAGTTTCTTGCTGTTAGCGGCGGCGTATTGGCTGAGCGACTCGCAGGCGCGGGCGACGGTAGGCGTGCAGCTGTTGGGGCGATACTCGCTGCAGATTTATCTGATACACCCTCTCGTGCTGAGCGAGTTGAATCGTTGGGGGCTGGTGAGCGCGTTGCAGGCGCGTTGGGGGTTGCCGTTGTGTTTTCTGGCGGCGTTGCTCATCCCGTTCGCGCTGGGCTGGCTGATAGCCCGCGCGCCGCGCGTATCGGTGCTAATCTTTGGGCGGTCGTAGGCACGAAGGCGTTCTGAGCGGACTTCTCAAAGCGACTTGGAGAGGTATAATGGCGTGTGCATGGCGGCGAAGGTATATCTCAGTCTCGGTTCGAACTTGGGCGACCGCCTGCAGCACCTGCGTGAGGGCGTCGCACGCTTGCCTCTGTATGGCGTATATCCCGTGCGCGTCTCGCCCGTGTACGAGACCGCGCCCGTAGGCGAGACGCCCGACCCGCGCCCTTACCTGAACATCGGGGTATGGGCGCAGACCGAGTTGGACCCCCACGCGCTACTCCGCGCGCTCAAGGCAGTGGAGGCGCAGCAAGGGCGTACCTTTCAAGAGGGACGCTGGATGCCGCGCACGCTGGATATCGATATCATTCTCTACGATAACTTGCGCCTCGACACGCCACACCTGACGATACCGCACCCGCGCATGCGCGAGCGCGCCTTCGTGCTAATCCCGCTGGCGGCGATGACGCCGAACTACATCCTGCCCGACGGGACGCCGCTGCAAGCGTTGCTTCAAGACCCACAGGTTCGAACTCAGGAGGTGCGACTGTACGATGCCCACCTATCGGTATCGAGCCGTTGATTTTGGTGGACGAGTGGTTTCAGGTGAGTTAGAGGCGTTGGATGTGCGCGCTGCACAGCAGCAGTTAGCCGCGCAGGGGCTGCGTGCGCTGCAGTTGACGCCTGAGCGAACGGCGTCGCCCCAAACTCCGAAGCCCGCTGCTGCGCCCCCGGCGCGCCGATTCTGGGAGTCTTCGCGCGTGCCGCCCCATCAGATGTGGCTCTGGCTGACGCAGCTGCGTGCGATGCTCAAGGCGGGAATGTCGCCCGCGAACGCTTTCGAGACGCTCAGCCAGCGCGTGAGGCGTCGCGATTTGCAACGCGCCAGCGCCGACATCGCCCAAGACGCTGCGCGCGGCGTCGCCCTCTCCGACGCGATGACCAAATACCCCGCGCTGTTCCCGAACTTCCTCATCGGGTCGTTCCGCGCCGCCGAGCACGGGGGCTACCTACCCGAAATGCTCGAACGCCTAACCCACTACTACGAGCAGCAGCGCGTCGTGCGTCGCTGGACGCGCCTGACGCAGGGGTGTCTGTGGCTTGCAGTGCTGCTCACGCCTCTGATTGCGCCGTTCGGCGTCGGGCTGATGGGGGCTTTCAGCACATTTCAAGGCGGCGACACAGCGTCTGCGTTGCAGGCGATAGGCGCGAGCGTGGGCAAGGCGTTCCTGCGCTACGGCTTACCTGTTATGCTAATAATGGTTGCGCTGATGCTGCTGGGCTATTTGATTGCTGGCTCGGAGCGTACGGGCGCGCGTCTGCGCTTGCACGGGCTGGGCTTCCTCGTCTACGCCGACTGGGTGCGGTCGCAGTCGCTGGAGCTTTACCTATTCCATCTGGGCAAGCTCACGCAGGCGGGCGTCTACCCTGCGACGGCGCATACGCTGGCGGCTGGAGCCGTGCCGAACTTCGCGCTGGCAGCCGCGCTCCAGAGCGTTCAGTTAGAGCGCGCCGAAGGCGCCGCACACCTCGACGCCGCCCTCGAACGCTCAGGCATGTTCCCCATCGAGGAGGTGATGATGGCGCGGACAGGCGTGCAAACGGGCGAACTACCCCGAATACTGGAGAACTTGGCGCAGATGTATCGACAACGCACCGCCGAGAGCGTCCAGCATCTCCCGCGCAGCTTCCTGCGCCTAATCAGCCTAATCAGTATCGTCGCGACGGGAATCGCAATCATCGCGCTCGCGTGGGGCTATTACGGTAATGTCTTCAAAGCCGTCGATCGGTTCATGGGGGTTGACCAGTGAGGTATCCTAATCGGCATGCAGCAACAACGCCGTCGTGAGCCGACCGAGCACGAGCTGCGCCAGCTGGAACAGCGCGTCCATCGCCTTATTAACGAGCAGCGTCAACGCGCCAAGTTGCCCCCGCTCGCCTGGCGCGAGGATGTCGCTCGCTGCGCCCGCGACCACAGCCGCAACATGGCGCAGCGCGACTTTTTCGACCATGTAGACCCGCGATTGGGTGGTGTGGACCAGCGATTAAACCGTTTCCGTATCGCGTGGCGCGTCTGCGGCGAGAACATCTTCATGCTCAGCGGCTACAGCAACCCTGCGCAGGTCGCAGTGCAAGGCTGGATGGATAGTCCTGGGCATCGCGCGAACATCTTGGAGCAGCGGTTCACACACACAGGCGTCGGCGTCTTCTACCGAACACGCGACCAGATGTTTTACCTGACTCAGATTTTCATCCGCCCGCCTGATGGAACCAAGCGGTGAAGGATAGGGTATAGTTAACTAAGGCGTCCCCGCGCTGGGCTGAATGTCGCCGTGAGGCGTATGTTGTTCAGGAGGCAGGCGAGCG
Source organism: uncultured Fimbriimonadales bacterium (assembly GCA_937934465.1). Taxonomy (GTDB): domain Bacteria; phylum Armatimonadota; class Fimbriimonadia; order Fimbriimonadales; family GBS-DC; genus GBS-DC. The sequence continues at coordinate 8,927 of CALGZO010000042.1, forward strand.
ATGCAGCATGGGCGTTCGGAACGCCTGACGCAGGCAATTAAGCGGTCGCTGCGCTGGCTGCGTCAGCGCGACTTGTCGACGCACGAGCTGACGCAGCGGCTGCTGGCTGAGGGCTTCTCGGAATCGGACACGCGCGCGGCTATCGACTGGCTGACCGCTGAGGGCTATCTATCCGACGCGCGTCTGCGTCAGCGTTTGACCGAGCGGTATAGCCACGAGCAGCCGTCAGGACGCTTGCGTATCGAGCAGGAGTTCGCCCGCCGCGGCTTGGACGCGCCCGAACTGGAAGGCGACGAGGAGAGCCGCGCCGTGCGCGCTCTGACCTTGCGATTCGGCGAACCGCCCGCAACAGCCGAACCGCGCGAGGTCGCACGCTGGTTCCGATTCCTGCTCCAACGCGGCTTCGAATCGGAAACCGCGCAAAACGCCCTGCGCCGCTGGAACCCGCGCCTGGACGACCATCTGTAGCGGATGCTCAAGGAGGTTCGATTATGGAACTCATTTATGGCATAGTGACCATTACTCTGATGTTGGTTGCCGCAGGCGTGGGCTTCCAACTCGCGTGGCGTCGCGCGAGGCGCGAAGCGCAAGCACGCATCGAAGCATCCGCTGCCCAAGCGCAACAGACCCTCGAACAGGCGCGCCGCGAAACCGAGCAACTGCAACAACAACGCGACCAACTCCAACGCGAATGCGAGACCCTCCGACGCGAGGCGAGCCTCCAAGCGCGTGAAGACGCCCACAAAATCATCGAGCAAGCCGAGCAAGAAGCCCGCGAAAAACGCGCCGAAATCCTGAGGCTCGAACAGCGACTGCTCCAACGCGAGGAGCTCTTGGAACACCGATTCGAACTGCTGGAGCAAAAAGAGCACGCGCTGATGGAACGCGAAGCGCTCCTGACCAAAAAGCAGGGCGAACTGCGCGAACTGATGCACCAACGCCGCTTCGAACTGGAGCGCATCAGCGGCATGAGCGCGGAGCAAGCCCGCGAAATCCTGCTCAAAGAGGTGCGCGACGAAATCGAACACGAGGCGGTCATCCTTGCCCGACAAATCGAGGATGACGCCCGACGCGAAGCCGAACGACGCGCCCGCGAGGTCATCCTCGACACCGTCCAACGCTGCGTGGTCGACCATGTCGCCCACAACACCATCACCGTCATCCATCTGCCCAGCGAGGACATCAAAGGGCGCATCATCGGACGCGAAGGACGCAATATCCGCCACTTCGAGCATGTCACGGGCGTCGATGTGGTCATCGACGACACGCCTGAAGCGGTCGTGCTGTCCTCGTTCGAACCCATCCGCCGCGAGATTGCCCGTATCACGCTGCTCAATCTCATCAACGATGGACGCATCCACCCCGCGCGCATCGAAGAGGAGTACGAACGCGCCAAAAGCGAGGTGGAGCGACGCATCTGGCAAACGGGCGAAGAGGCGGTGCTACAGGTCGGGCTGACGGGCGTGCATCCTGAGATTGTGCGCACGCTGGGCAAGTTGCGCTATCGCACCAGCTACGCCCAAAATGTGCTGGACCACTCCATCGAGGTCGCCACGCTCGCCGGGCTGCTCGCGGCGGAGTTGAAACTGGACACGCGCACGGTCAAACGCGCCGCGCTGTTCCACGATATCGGCAAAGCCTTGGAGAACACCACCGAGGGTCCCCACGCGCTGGTGGGGATGGAGTTCCTGCGTCGCTACGGCGAGAGCGAGATTGTGTGCAACGCCGTCGGCGCACACCACCACGATATCGAACCCACCAGCTTGGAGGCGCATGTGGTGATTGTCGCCGACTCCATCTCGGCGGCGCGACCGGGCGCACGGCGCGAATCGCTCCAGCAATATCTGCGGCGCATGCAGGAGCTCGAGCGCATCGCCATGAGCTTCGACGGCGTGGAGAAGGTCTACGCCATCCAAGCGGGACGCGAGGTGCGCGTGCTGGTCAAGCCGAACGAGGTGGACGACCTACGCTCCCACCAACTCGCCCGCGAAATCGCCCACAAAATCCAGTCCGAGCTGGAGTATCCGGGTCAGGTCAAGGTGACGGTCATCCGCGAGGTGCGCGCGCACCATGTCGCGCATTAGTCGCTCCCAGCGGGTATCCTATCCGCTGGAGGTTGGCATATGCAAACGCAAATTCAGTGGCTCGGACACTCGACCTTTCTCATCACCACGCCGAACGGCAAACGCATCTTGATTGACCCGTGGGTGCAGGGCAACCCTGCGTGCCCCGAGAGCGCGAAACAACTGCCCGGCGTGGATATTATGTTGATTACGCACGGACACAGCGACCACTGCGCCGACGCCGTGTCCATCGCAAAAGCGTATCAACCCACAGTGGCGTGTATCTACGAGATGTACCTGCATCTGAGCCGACATGGCGTGTCGAAAATCCAGCCGATGAACAAGGGCGGCAGCGCGACCATCGACGGGATTACCGTGACGATGGTGAACGCCTTCCACAGCAGCGGCTTGGAGGAGGGCGGGCAGGTGCTGTATGCGGGCGAGCCTGCGGGCTACATCGTGCGCCTTGAGAACGGCACAACGCTCTATCACGCGGGCGATACCTGCGTGTTCGGCGATATGAAAATCATCGGCGAGCTCTACCAGCCACAGATTGCCATGCTGCCGATAGGCGACCTGTTCACGATGGGACCGCGCGAGGCGGCGTATGCCATCCAGCTGCTGGGCGTCAAGCGGGTGATTCCCATGCACTGGGGCACTTTCCCGTTGCTGACGGGCACGCCCGACGCGCTGCGCGAGGCGACGCGACACATCGACGGGCTGGAAATCCTCGCGCTCACGCCGGGACAGACCGTCGCTGTGTAGCGTTCACAACACGCGCACGAACGCGCCGCCGGGCATCCGACGCGCGAGTCCTTGCATCTCCAGCATCGTCAGCTCGGCTTGGGCGGTATGCACGGGCAGTCCCAGCTGGCGGGCGAGCGCGTCCACATGGCGCGGCTCCAAATCCAGCGCGTTCAGCAAGCGTTCCTGCGTCTCGGTGAGCAGGGGCAGTTCGGGGGCGCGCTCGCGCGGTGTGGCGTCTATCTTGAGCGCGTTCAGAACATCCTCCGCGCACTCTGCCAGCGACGCGCCGTCTTTAATTAGCGCGTGGCAGCCCTTGCTTTTGGGGTTGTCGATGCTGCCGGGTACGGCGAACACCTCGCGTCCGTACTCGGCGGCGAGCCGCGCGGTGATGAGCGCGCCGCTGGCTTGGGGCGCCTCTACGACCAGCGTCGCCATGCCCCACGCGGCGATTAGGCGATTGCGCACGGGGAACCGCCAAGCGTCGGGCGCGGCGTCCCACGCATACTCGCTCACCACCGCGTTGCCCGTCTCAGCCATCCGTCGGAAGAGCGCGCGGTTCTCCGCAGGGTACAGGTTGCCTAACCCGCTGCCCAGTATCGCCACTGTGCGCCCGTTCGCTTCCAGCGCGGTGCGGTGCGCGACGGCGTCGACGCCCAGTGCGCCGCCGCTTACGATGGTCAGCCCCGCCTCGCACAAGTCGCGCGCGAACCGTTCCGCGACCATGCGTCCATACGCGCTCGGTTGGCGCGTGCCCACCACGCTGACGGCGAATCGGTCGCGCTCTTGGAGTTCGCCCCACACGAACAGCGCGGGCGGCGGGTCGGGCGTCGCCTCCAACGCGCGCGGGTAGTCGTCGGAGACGCCAGCAATCAGCAATCGCGCCGCGCCCGTCTCCAACGGCTCTGGCGTCTCGATAGGCTCGCGCGCGGCGCGCTCAATCGCGGCGACATCTGCCTCGCGCATGCCCGAAACCTCGCGCAACGCCGACGCGCTCGCGCCCAACACGCCGTCAGGGTCGCCAAACCGCTCCAGCAACGCCCGCAACTTGCTCGCCGAGAACTCCACGCGCAGCAGCCTCAACCACGCAATCAACTCCTCACGGCTCATGGTCGCTCCACAAACTCCCATTCGCGTTTACGGAAATAGCTTAGCCCCGCCAGCGCGACGCCCACGCCCAGCAGCAAGTTCAGCCCCAGCAGCCACAGCGGCAACGCCATATCGGGGAACTGCGTCGCCTGACCCAACGCAGCGTTCTCTTGCACAATCGTTATGGGCGGTAGTATCGCCTTGCGATATGCCATCGTCAGCGTCGCCATCGGGTTCAACAGGTGATACGCCCAGAACAGCCCCTCGCGATAGGCTTCAGGAACCAGCGTCGTGTAGCGCAACTGCTCCGAGAAATAAATTACAGGCGTCAAAAAGAACAGCAGCTGCAAGCCCACGCTCACCAGGTACTTCACATCCTCGTAAAACACATTCCAGCACGCAATCAGCGCGGATAGCCCCACCAGCCACAGCAGCTGGCTCAGCATAATCAGGGGCAACAGCATCAGCCCGGGCTGCAACGGCGCGCCCACAAACCCGTACAGATACACGAACAGCACGCCCATCGCCAGCAGGAAGTGAACGCCGTTCGCCAGCACCGCCGCCAACGGCAGCAACACGCGCGGAAAGTATATCTTGCGAATGACCTGCATGTAGACCAGTATCGTCTGGCTCGAATCGAGCAGCGCGAACTGGAAGAAGGTCCACGGCAGATACGCCGCCAAGATATACGCCGAATAGTTCGCGATGCGCATGCCCATCACATACTTGAACACAATCGTCATCACCAGCACGGTCGCCAGCGGGTTCAGCAGCGACCAGAAGAAGCCGAGCGCGGAGTTCTTGTAGCGCACGCGCAACTCGCGAATCACCAGCGTTCGGAGCAGCTCGCGGTAGTTCCACAGTTCCTGCAGCAGCTCGCGCACGGGGTGCAGATTCGGCGCGGGTACAATCTTTCCTATGGAATGGTTCAACGACCAGCCCTTGCGCCCGCGCCCGCACATCGCCGTGCTGTTCTACGACGCGCTGGGCGACTTCGTGATTATCACGCCCCTGCTGCGCGGCTTGAAGGAGAAGTACCCCGACTGCACTTTGGACTACTTCAGCGGCGAGCGCACGCGCGAGTTGGAAGAGGCGCTGCCCTATATCGACGCGCGATTCTCGGTGTTCGGCAACCCGCACGCGCTTGCGCAACTGCCAGAGTTCCTCGCCCAGCGACGCGCTGTCGCAGGCGACTACGACTTGGTCATCAACTGCGACTTCCACCCCACGATGGCGTTCGTGGCGCATATGCTCCAACCGCGCTATGTGGTGGGCAAATGTTTCGGCGCAGACCTGCGCGAGGAAGTGCCCAAACCGCCCGATAAGCTGCACCAACTCCACGACGAGTTCTGGAGCGCGCCCGACCTGAAGCAACGCTACGCCGACATCCTGAGCAGCACCTACATCGGCGAAATCTGGTGCCGATTAGCGTTCGTGCAGACCGACTACTATCGCACAGAAGTACCCACACAGCCCCCAGAACGCGACATCCCAGAGGTGCTTATCTCGACAGGCGGGCGACGCCGCGCGAAACTCTGGAGCAAGGAGTATTGGAAGCAGGTGATCGACTGGTGCGACGCGAACGGCTATCAGGTGGGGCTGATTGGCGACAAGCCGTACCGCCAAAGCGCGGTGTACCACACAGGCGACGCAGAATCGTGGCTGCTGGAACACACGGCGCTAATCGACCTGCGCGGGTTGTTCCGCTTGCCGCAGGTTGCGGGCGCACTGGCGCAGGCGCGGGCATGCGTGTCGGTCGATAACGGCGTCATGCATATCGCCTACAGCGTGCGCACGCCCACCATCGCGCTGTTCGGGGCAAGTCCGTGGATGGTGTGGACGCCCCCCGTGCCCCACTTACACCTAATCTTGCCCGAAGAACCCTGCAGCAAGTGCTACGAGAACCGATTCCGCAACGCCGACTGCCTGCTGGAGCGTCATCAGTGTATGCTCAGCGTGCGCCCCGAACGGGTGATTGACCGATTAGCGGCGATTCTGTAGGGCGGGCGGCGGCGCAGGAGAGAAGACGCTCCGCTCTGTAGCCGCCGGTACTGCCCGACGAGGGACACCCTGCCTCATCGCGGAAGCAGGGCGCCGAAAGGAGGCACGCGCGCGTAGAAGCACTGACGCTGGCGTGTCGATACAGGAAACCCGACGGGCGAATATCGGTTAACACGCAACTCAAGCAACGACGACAGTAACGATGCATGTGCGAAAAAAAAAGCGCTCCGCTCGGTCCTCACGGGAGCGCACTTCAAGAGAGGCTTAACTGTGTTTGGAAGGAAGGTACTCTCACCTATACAAACCCTGCACTGAGGGGATGGTTAATTCGGAAGTGTCGCCCGCATCGTCTAACTCTCTTGTCAGGCAGCGCTTGTTTGTCCTGCCGGGCGCGTTGTTTGTCATGCCAGTCATCTTGTCATGCCGAGCGGAGCGAGGCATCTCACAGCAATCATCGACACGCGCCGAACATAAACAGCACGATGAGCAAGTCACTGTCGTTCACTTGCCCGTCGCCGTTGGCGTCGCCTGCGCCGCCCGCGTTGCCGAAGTTGAACAGCACCACCAGCAAGTCGGCGTCATTCACGCAGCCATCGCCGTTCACATCGCCCTGGAGACCCGGCGGGTTGGGCATCGGGCGGATGCGGGGGCGAAAGTTCGGCGGCAGGCTGGGAACGCTGGTCAGCCAGAACTCTGGGGCGACGATAGAGCTGCGCAGACGAAACTCGCTGAAGTAAACTGTATTGCTCGGATTGAAATTGCCCCACGGCAGCCCTGTCGCGAGCTTGTACCACAAGTTACCGTTCCGATCGGTCATACGCTGCCCACCGTAGAGCCATGAACCGTCGTTGGAATAGTACACATGCACTTCCACTACCTGATAGGTGGTCGCCAACTCACCCCCGAGCGCAGCCTGTCCCCAAAACTCTTGCATCACCGCTGTGGGAATGGGAGGCACATTCGGGTAGTTGCTATCGCCGCGCAGCCAATAACCAATCCAGAACCGCGTGGCGGCGTCGATGCGCGCGTTGGCGAAGCTGCTGTTATTGTAGGTCTCATACGGCGCGGGCAAGTTCAGCGTGAATAACCCGTGATCCCAGTTCTGGATAATCACGATGCGGTGCAGGTGGCGGTTCGGGAAGGCGTTGAAGGTATCGATGGTGCTGTCGATGGGGAAGAACTCGTCTTGCGCGCCGTTGATGAGCATCACCGCGCCGTTCTGACGACTGGCTTGGTTGATGGGGTCGACGGTGTTGCACAGCGTTTGGAACTGGGGTGAGCCGCGCCATAGCCCGCTGGCGTGCAGCAGGTGATTAATCCATCCACCGTTCTCGGCGGCTTTGCGCAGTCCCCCCGTGCCGCTGACAGCAATTGCACAACGCAGGCGATTATCGAACCCGTTCACATTGAGCGTCGCCATCGAGCCTGCACTGTAGCCCGACATGCCGATGCGGTTCGGGTCGGTCCACTGCAGGGCGCGCAAGACAGTGATTGCGCGGCTGCCTGCCACCGCGTGGCTCCAGAACCACGAGCCGCGCGCGTCGGGAACTGTGTCGAACAGCAGTCCCAAGTGGAACGGTCGCCCACCCGACTGCCCGCAGCCGGGTCCGCTGTAGTAGAGCGCGGCGACGCCATGCTGCGCGGCGAAACGCGCCGCCGCGCCCGCATCCGCCTGACCGCCCAAACCGTGCGCCAGCACCACCGCTCCGCCATAGCCCAACGAAGCAGGCTTGACATAGTAGCCGTGTATCGGTATCGTCTGCATCTGCCCGTTCACGAACTCCCACGAGTTGTAGCGAATCTCCCACAGCTGCACCTGCGTCGCGCCGACCCAGTCCGTCCAACTGCGAATCACCTGCAGGTTCAGCGTGCTGGTATCGTTAAGCATGCTCTGCGGCGGCCAGAGCCACTGTGCGTGTGCGCCGCTTACGCCCAGCGCGAGCATCAATAATCCATGACAAATCACTCTCCACATACCCATTAAAAACCGCTTCCCCTCGAACGCTTAACGCTATTAGCCCCTGCTCTGCGCGGCGCCTGAGGTTCCTCGCTCCGCTCGGCACGACAAACAGGGCGGCGCGCAAGGAAAATGGTCATGCTGAAGGCTTAGTAGTAGGCTCCTCCGCCTCACCCAGCGGCGGTTCAGGGGCAAACAGCAGCACACATCCGTAGAACCCTATCGCCGCCCACGCAGGCACGCTCACGCCACGCAACGCAGGAACCCAATCCCCACTGAAAGTCAGCGCAACCCACTTCTGCCACGCGCATAGACCCTCCACTAACCCTACTCCCACACCCTGCGAGAGCCAAAACCAG
>CALGZO010000043.1 GCA_937934465.1 uncultured Fimbriimonadales bacterium
TGCAGGGTCGCCTGCGCAGCGCAGTAGGCGAACACTTGGAACTCCGACGGCTGCACGGGCGCGCTGGGGTCGCTCTTGAACTGTTGCGCCACGCGCTGGACGGCGTCCCAGCGAGCGTAGCGTCGCAACACGGCAGGCACAACCAGCTGGCTACTGCGCTTGATACGGTAGATGAAGGTGCGCTGTTGCGGCGGGAGCGGGTAGTCCACATAGCCCAAGCCGTTCTCCGTGCGACCTGCCAGATAGGCGTCGATATCCTCAGGCATGAGTTTATTGCCTGTGGCGGGGGGGATACGGCGCAGCTCCTCTTCCGAGATGCCCTTTTGCCGAGCGTAGGCGCGTGTGCGCGGCGGGATGGCTACTTCCAACCGCGCGGCGGCGGGCGTGGGCGTTGGGGCGGTCGGCGCGGCGGTCGCGACGGGCGCAGGTTGCGGCGCGTGCGACACGGGCGTAGCCGTCTCCACCGCGCCCTCCACCTCCATCCGCGCAATCGGCGCGCCTATCGGCAGAATCTCGCCCTCCTTCGCCAGCCACTCCACCAGCACGCCTGCATAAGGGCTTTCCACCTCGACGCTCGCCTTATCCGTCTCCATTTCGTAGATATGCTCGTCGCGCGCCACCGCGTCGCCCGGCTGCTTCAGGAAACGCATCACGCGCACCTCTTGTAAGCCTTCACCTAACTGCGGAACAATCACTTCCACAATCGCCATCGATAAACGCCTCCTACGGGAACAGATTGTACCCGTTTCGGGTATAGTTCGATGTACGGAGACAACGATGCGAACTCTATGGATTGCAGTGGGTCTATTGGCGGCGACGGCGGTCGGCGCGGCGCAACAAGACGCCAAAGCGTTTCTCAAGCAGGTGCAACAGAAGTACCGCAACGCGAAGTCGTGGGAGATGCAGGTCGATATCACAAGGGAGACCAGCTTCGGCGGCAACATGAACCGTCAGCAAGTGCGTTCCACAGTGGCGATGCAGCGTCCGAACCGCGTGGCGGCGAAACTCGGCGCGAGCATGATGATGCCCGAACGCGAACTCTACTCCGACGGACGCACGATGTTTGTCTATGTGCCCAGCGGAAAGCAGTATATGCAGCAGCCCGCGCCGCCCAACTTCTCGGGCAATAACCTCCAGTTTCTGGGTGAAGCGGGTCTGCTGATTGGATTGATGGAGGAAGACCTTGAACAAGTCGGCGCGAACGCCAAGTTCCAGTTTCGCGGCAACCAAACCATCAACGGTCGCCAAACCCGAATCGTGGAAATCACCATCAACGAGGGCAATACCACCGTGAATGTGCGCCTCTTTGTCGGAACACAAGACCAGCTCATCTATCGGGTGGAGATGAATCAGACGATGCGCGCTCCGAGCGGTCAGGGCGGCGGTCAACAGCAGCAGCAGTCGCTGACCACCAAAGCGACGGCGAATGTACGCTATCTCAGTTTTGACCGTCCGATACCTGCGGCGCGCTTCCGCTTCACACCGCCTAAAGACGCCAAAGAGGTCAAGCCTCAGCAGCAAGAGCAGCCGCCAGCAGCGCCTCAAGCGCCTCGGGGTCAAGGCGGCGGGCGATAGCGTAGGCGTCCGTCCCGCACGAGAGTAGATAGCGCGCCATGTGCGAAGCATAGCGACGGTTAGGTCTGTGCCGTTCGCTGTGCGGTCTCTACAATCGCTCCACCTCGCGCCGCGACAACTTGACGCGCAGGTGGAGCGGCGGTTCGCCCGCTAAGTAGAATCCGTACGCGCCGAGCGGCGGCGCGAGCATCGCTTTGCCGTAGTAGCTCACCATCCAGCGCAACGCCTGCAGGTCGCCATGCTCGCTAATCCGCAAGCGGATATAACTCTGGCGCTTCTCGGGCGAGAGCTTGTGGAGCTCCACTTTCCATAAGAGCGGTCGCAAGAACTCTGGCGGCGGCGCGGGCTTGATAGCTATCGTCCTCGCTTGACTAATGCGACGCTGAGCCGTTCAAAATCGACGGCGGGGCGCACCAGTGCTTTTTTAACAGAGTATTGCCTATCCAGCCAGACGCGCTCGATGACTCCAATCGGCAGGTTCGGAGGGTACTTGCCTCCCAGTCCTGCGGTCACGACGCGGTCGCCTTGCTGGAGGGGCGCTTCGGGGGGTATGAAGTTCAGGAGCAGCATACTCTCGCCGCGCCCTTCGCAGACGCCGATGCTGGGTTTCTGCGCGTTGAGGACTTTCGCGCTGACCGCCATGCGTGGGGCGACGAGCAGGCGCACAATCGCGCTGTTGGAGTCGGCGCGCTCCACCACACCCACTAACCCCTCGCCTGTGACCACTGGCGAGCCGGGTAGCACACCATCGCGCGCGCCGCGATCGATAACCAGCGTCTGCTGACCTGACAGAAGATATGTGGCGACGACTCGGCAGCCCACCCAATCGCTGGGCAGCAGCGGGCGCAGGTTCAACGCTTGACGCAGCGCCTCGTTCTCGGCTTGTATCGCGCGGAGCTGCTCCAGCTCCTGTTTGAGGCGTGCGTTTTCGAGGGCGAGGTGGTCGTATTCGCGCAGCGCTTCACGAGCTTGGGTAAGGGTAGCAAACAGTTGCCCTGCGCCCTCCGTCGCCGACCGCGCGCCGTGTTGCAGGGGCACAAGCAAGCTGCGAATCAGCGCAGTTAGCGGGTTCGCTTCGCCGTGATGCACGCGATGATTGTGATACACGCCCAGGATTAGCCCGAGCGTCGCCAGCACCAACCAAGCCCAGCGCCGGCGTCTCATGCAACTCACCTCTTGCGCGGCGCTTGCGCCGTTTGAAGCACCTTGCGCAGCATCGGGTTGTTCTCCAACTCCTCCAGCACCTTGCCTGTACCCAGCACCACCGCTGAGGTCGGGTCGCTGGCGACATACACGGGCATCTGCGTCTCGTGCTGGAGCAGCTTGTCCAGCCCGCGCAGCAGCCCGCCGCCGCCACACAGCACGATACCGTAGTTCATAATATCTGCGGCGAGTTCGGGCGGCGTGATTTCCAAAGTCTGCTTCACCGCTTCCACAATTGCGTTCACAGGCTCTGCTATCGCGTGGCGGATTTCTTCAGAGGTCACTCGGACGCTTCGGGGCAGCCCGCTAATCAGGTCGCGCCCTTTCACCTCCAGTTCCATCTCTTCTTCTAAGGGGAACGCGGAGCCGATTTCGATTTTCACCTGCTCGGCAGTGCGCTCGCCGATGAACAGGTTGTAGGTGCGCCGAATGTAGCTGGCGATGGCTTCATCGACCTCGTCGCCTGCGATTCGGATGGAGCGGCTGGCGACGATACCCGCAAGCGAGATGACGGCGACTTCGGTAGTGCCGCCGCCGATATCGACCACCATCGAGCCTGTAGGTTCCACGACGGGCAACCCGACGCCGATTGCCGCAGCCATCGGCTCTTCGATGACATACGCCTCGCGTGCGCCGGCGCGCATAGCGGCTTGTAGCACAGCGCGACGCTCCACCTCCGTCACGCCGCTGGGGATGCCCACCACCATGCGCGGCGGAATCCAACGGTGGCGCGAGACCTTGCTCGCGTAGTATTGGAGCATCTTCTCAGTCTGCTCGAAATCGGCAATCACGCCGTCTTTGAGCGGGCGCACGGCGATAATGTTGGCAGGGGTACGCCCCAGCATGCGTTTCGCGTCCTCGCCGACCGCCAGCACTTTGCGCGTGTCTTGGTCGATCGCAATCACCGATGGCTCGCGCAGCATGATGCCCTTGCCGCGCACATGCACCAAAGTCGTCGCTGTGCCCAAATCAATGCCCAAATCGCGCCCAAAACGCCCGAATAACTTGGAGAGAAAAAACACGCCCTGTCGCCTCCACAATTAAGTGTACCCGTTTTGGTTTTGGGCGCGAGAAGGCAACCCTTCCGAGAAACCTCACTCCCCCTTAGCCCTCTGACACGGATGCAGTGGGAGAACTATGCTGCTAATCAATTCCCCTGCTTACAGGGGGAACCTGAAGGAGGGGGCACATAAGACCCCCATTTTATGCCGCTGCCCCCTCTCCCGCATGGGGGAGAGGGGGTTGAAGGTAAGTGCAGACTAACACCCGCTGCCGAACGCGAACAGCACGGTCAGCAGATCTGCGTCGTCCACGATGCCGTCGCCGTTCACATCGGCTTCTGCGTTGTCGCCGCCGAATGCGAACAGCGCGCTCAGCAGGTCGGCATCATCGACGCAGCCGTCGCCGTTCACATCGCCCTCAATCGGGATGTAGAGGCACACGCCATCTACACGCACGGGGTTGATTACCTGCGCATTGTTGCCCATCGTCTCGCGATAGCCGATGTAGAAGCCGCCCACCAGCCCTGTGGCGGTTGTGCCCGTGATGCCGATGGGGCTGCTGGGGTCGCCGTAGAATAGCCCTTTCACCCGACCGTCGCTGTACACCTCCAAGCGCAGCCGATACCAGCCCGCGCTCTGCCCAGCGAGGTCGATGCTTCCGTAGATGTTCCAGCTGCTGGGCGGACCGCCAGCTCCTGCATCCACCAAGTAGAGCTTCGACTCCGTGGGATGCCCCGTTGCGCCGTTCGCGCGGCGGAACACCCAGCCGACGCCCGTCATGCCGTTAGCACTAACAGCCGTACTGGTGGCGAAAAGCGGATGGTTATGCACGCTCTCCGCTGCGCCCAGCAAGCCAATCATCCAAGTCTCGACGCGTGTGTTAGGCGGCGCCGCAGGATTGATGTAAATGTAGAGGTCGTAGCCTGCCGTGCCGTTCTCGTAGACATATCTGGCAACTGCCACATTGCCGCCGCCCGCCCAGTCGCGCACCATCATCGCGTTCCCACCGCTGGGCGATGCAGGAATCGGGTTCGGGTTGTAGGCGGTAGCGGCAGTGTTATCCCCTTGAGTGGGATCAATGACACGCGGCTCGCGATAGGAACCTGTGAACTCGGTGGGGATGTCGCCCACACTGTAGTTGTCGAAGTTGAAGCACAGGCGGCTTGGCACGGCGGGGAGGTTGTTCGACGCGCTGGGCGTGGGCGGGAGGTGTCCAAAGTCGTGCCCGTTCACATTCGTGTCGTACCCGTCGCGCCAGCGACCGATGGTCATGAAGGCATTGTCTGTGTTGGACCCTGCTTCCAAGCTCTGGTAGTTGCCCCACAGCCCGCCGCCCAGTTGGGGAACGATGTCAGCAGGCACCCAGGAAGCAAGGTTAGGCGCCCTGTTTACCTCATAGGCGACCGCGTCGACAACCGTGCGCGTCTCGCCAGGGATAATCAGCGCAATCCATTCGTTGTCGTTTTCCAGCACGCCAGCCGTTCCAGGATCAAATATCTGGTTCACGCAACCGCCACAGCGGGTGTTCAGGTTCGGCGTGCCAATCACATAAAACTGCCCAGGTTGCAGAATAACTTGTCGGTCGGGGATGCCGTCGCCGTCGTCATCGCCAATCACGAAGTCGCGGTTGTTGTCGCCCGTGAGCTGGTCGCCACAGTCCACAATCCAGCCTGTGATATCGACGGGGACGGTGTCGGCGTTGTAGAGCTCGATAAACTCGAGGTCGTCGGTGCCAGTATCGTCATACGCAAACTCGTTAATCACGACGCGCGGCTGCGCCAGCGCCATGCCGCTTGCCAGTGCAAGCGCGAGAGCCAGTCCAAAGAATCGCTTCATCGCCATACTCCTCCTTTCGTAGGTGTGCGAGGCTTCGCCTCGTCGCCTTTTATTATACCATGCAGGAGGGTACACTCTTAGTATGCGTTGGTGGTGTGTTGCGCTCGTGCTGTTGAGTGCGTGCCTCTCTGCGCAATCGCCGCAGGGCGGGCAGATTCGGTGGGGTGCGCTGATATTTAGAGGGTAGAATTGTGTGGGGTGATTCCTATGACGCGCGACGAGGAAGAACGATTATTGCAACGGATTACAACGAACCCCCAAATTTTCGGTGGCAAGCCGATTATTCGGGGGAAGCGATTGGCTGTGGAGCATGTGCTGAGCATGTTAGCGGCGGGAGACACCCCTGAGACCATTCTGCAGGGCTATCCGTGGCTGGAGATGGATGATATCCGCGCTTGTCTTGTCTACGCCCGCCGACTGGTAGGACGCGAGCGCGTGGAGCCGTTCGTTCTTCACTCCAACTCATGAAGCTCTTGCTGGACGCTTGTGTCTGGGGTGGGGCAAAGCTCGTCTTGCAGGCTGAGGGCTATGATGTTCACTGGGCGGGCGACTGGGACACTGACCCAGGAGATGAAGCGATACTCACACGCGCCTATCAGGAAGGCAGGGTTCTAATTACGCTGGACAAAGATTTCGGGGAATTGGCAATAGTTCATCGTCAGCCACACTGTGGGATAGTCCGTCTTGTTGGATTTCGCGCTCAGGAGCAGGGGCGCGTCTGCAGCCAGATCCTGAAAACTTACGAACATGAGCTGAACCAAGGGGCGCTGATTACAGTTGAACCTGACCGAGTTCGGATTCGATATATGGAGAGTTGAGCAGAATTAGCTTTGGGATACGACATCGCGGGATGTAGCGCCCGCTGTCGAGGCACACAACGATGTGTGCAAGGGCAGACTGCAGGCCTGCCCCTACAAGATGGGGGGTTGTGTAGGGTTGCACCTGCGTGTGCGCCTAACGTCTTATCGAACGCCTCAGGTACACTCCTGCTATGCGTTGGTGGTGTGTTGCGCTCGTGCTGATGAGTGCGTGCCTCTCTGCGCAGTCGCCGCAGGGCGGGCAAATTCAGTTCGGCAAGGTGCGAATCAACTACGACACGCTGGTCTCCACACGGCGGGTGAAAGGCGACCAAGTGGAGATTCAGGTGCAGGGCGGTCGGGGCGCGCCCGTGCGGTTGGAGTCGCCCGAACAGTATTTCACGCTGACCTGCGCGCAGCTCAAAGCGACGCTCGCCCCGAACGAGCAGAACCAGCTCACGGTGCGAGGCGCGGAAGCCACAGGGCAGGTCAACTTCCGCTACAATCGCCCCAACCCGCTGAGCCGACTCGATGGAACCGCGCGGCGCGTACTCTACGACGGGCAACAACAGACGGTGACCTTCGAGGGCGATGTCGCGCTGGACGGCGAGGACGAGTTCTACAAGATGCGCTGGCGCAACAACGAGCGCATCGTGGTCTACCTCAGCGAGGAGACGCAGCGCGTGGAGGCGCAATCGCAAACGCGCGACGGCAAACCCATCGGAGAGATGCTCATCGAACCCAAAGAGCGCAAGCCGTGAACGCGCTTTTGCCGAACTCCGCTGGTATAATCAGAAGCGATATGCCTGTCCAGAACGGTATCGACCGCTTGGAGCAATACCTCGGCGAGCTGAGACGCCTGCGTGTGGGCGTGATTACCAATCATACAGGGCTGACCGCCGAGCGCGAACACCTAATCGATAAGCTCCAGCGACTGGGGGTGACGATTGGCGCGCTGTTCAGTCCTGAACACGGCATTCGCGGTCAGCTGGACGAGAATGTGCCCGACAGCGTCGACGAGCGCACGGGGTTGCCCATCTACAGTCTCTATGGCGAGCGCAAAAAGCCCACGCCGCAGCAGCTCGCCTCCTTGGACGCGCTGATTTTCGACATTCAGGATATTGGCGCGCGCTACTACACCTACATCTCCACGATGGGGCTGGCGATGGAAGCCGCCGCCGAACGCCAGATCCCTCTCTATGTGCTGGATCGGCTCAACCCTATCGGCGGCGTGGTGGAAGGACCATTAGCCGACCCCGACCG